>JABJNS010000068.1 GCA_018664745.1 Flavobacteriales bacterium
AGTAATTCTTAATCAATTTTTAATTATATTTGAGGACAGATTTGAAGTATAAAAACTACTTACACACTTTTCGGGACAGTGCCACTAATTGGACAGTAAGCAATGGTAATATTGATTCACACCATTACTTTAGTGATAGTTGTACTTATGTTCCACCACCACCTGCTAGTTGGGATTGTGTAGGTAGTGCTTGTATTGATTCTGGTAATGGTACAGGTATGTACACCACCTTAGCTGCTTGCCAAGCAGTGTGTGGTGTAAGTGCTATAGAGGAGGAGCAAAATACAAAAGAACTTATTAGTATTACTGATATACTAGGTAAAGAAAGTAAGCCAAAGCCTAATACTCCTTTGTTTTATAGGTACAATGATGGTACTGTGGAGAAGAAACTGATAATTGAGTAGTGTCTTTGCGAACAGAGTGAAACGCTTTTTGTTCGGCAAAGCCAATCTATCTTAGATAGTCACATTTTGTGCCAAAATTCGCTATGACAAAAGAACAAAAAATAGAAGCCGAGCATTTGCTCGGTTTTTTATTTAGTAAGTAGCAATAATACTTTGTCCTCCTGTTACTTTTTCTTCTAGTTGGGTATTTATTTTTGTTCCTAATGGAAAGAATAGATCTACCCTTGATCCAAACTTAATAAATCCGAATTCATCAGCTACTGTTGCTTTCTCTCCAGTAGTTGAGTATGTCATAATCCTACGCGCTACAGCTCCTGCAATTTGCCTAAACAGGATAGAGATTTTATCGTTTTCAACCACTACTGTACTTCTTTCATTATCAGTAGATGCTTTAGGGTGCCAAGCTACTAAGAATTTACCTGGGTGGTATTTAGTATATTTAACTTCACCACTAATAGGATATACTTGGTTGTGTACATTTAATGGGGACATAAAAATACTTACTTGTATTCTTTTGTCCTTGTAGAACTCAGTTTCTTCCGTTTCTTCAATAACCACTACTTTTCCATCACAAGGAGCATAAACGATTCCATCTTTTCTTTCAAAATTACGCTTAGGGATGCGGAAGAAATTCAAAGTCATAATGAACAGGAAAGCTGTAATTGCAGTAGTAAAACAAGCAACATATTCATGCGCATAAGTATATGCTAAGTAGTTGAGTAAACTAAAAGCTAAAATTTCAATTGTTAGGGTTGTAGTTCCTTCTTTGTGTAGTTTCATTTATAGTAAGTTTGTTAAAATATAAAGTGCAGGAATTGTTATCATAAAGGCGTCCATTCTGTCGAGCATTCCTCCATGTCCTGGTATAAAGTTTCCTGAATCCTTTACACCTGCTTTTCTTTTGTAAGCTGATTCAATAAAGTCACCAATAGTAGCCGTAAAAGGTAAAATGATACTGATGATTAATGGTTCAGTATATGATGAAAATCCAAAATAGTTGAAAGAGATATAAGAAGCTAAAACAGTAAAAAGAAATCCTCCTGTAAAGCCTTCCCATGATTTTTTAGGAGAAATGCTTGGCATAATTTTATTTTTTCCAAACCTTACACCAACTAAATAGGCAAAGGTGTCAAATGTCCAAGTAAGGATGAACATAAAAAGAATAAGAGATGGGTCAAAAGGGATGTTAGGATAATCATGATCCGTCATTCCAAATAATTGAATTATAATGAAAGGGATAAGTACATAAAGGAAAGCAAGAGCTTTAGTTTTTCCTTTTCTGAGTTTCCACATTTCATAGATAGAAACAATTCCTAAAATAGCAAAAAGCAAGCTAAAAGTAGTTTCGGAATAAGAAGTTCCTATCCACATAACAGCTACATATACCGCTCCTGATAAAGCTCTTTTAAGCGTTTCGTTCATTTTCACTTTTTTTAAGTAAACTTTTAGCTATTTCTAATTGATCCTCAGTAACAAATAATTCAATTATCCCAAACATTTGGTAAGAAGAATCTTGCTTGTTTAAAGCTACAGCATTAATGTTATTTTCTTTTAGCATTTGTTTCACAATCTCTACTTCTATAGGGTTGGCTGAACTAAATATATTAATCCAATTTCTCTTCACTCTCTTTTTTAGTTATTACTTCCTCTTTGGTAATTTTTTCAGCTTTCTTTTCTTCTGCCTTTACTTTAGCCTTTTTATCTTCAGCTTCTTTTTCGGCATCTAGTTTTATAAGCTGCTCCTCCTCATATGATTTCCATTCTCTTTTACCAAATATTTTGGTTAGATCATCCTTGAAAATAACTTCATTTTCCAAAAGTTCAGCCCCTAATTTTTCAACTTTTTCCTTGTGTGTAATCAGTAATTCCTTTGCTCTTTGGTATTGCTCTTCTAATATTCTGCTTACTTCCTTATCAATCAATTGTGCTCTTTCTTCAGAATAAGGTTTTGTAAAACCTGATTGTTGACCTGAAGAATCGTAATAAGAGATATTTCCAACCTTATTACTTAGTCCGTAAATACTTACCATAGCATAAGCTTGTTTGGTAACTTTTTCCAAATCACTTAAAGCGCCTGTTGATATTTTATCAAAGAATACTTCTTCAGCTGCTCTACCACCCATAGCTGCACAAATTTCATCCAACATTTGCTGTGTAGTTGTTAGTTGCCTTTCTTCTGGTAAATACCAAGCTGCACCTAATGATTTTCCTCTTGGTACAATAGTTACTTTTATAAGGGGAGAGGCATACTGCAACATCCAACTTACAGTAGCGTGTCCAGCTTCATGAAAAGCAATTGTTTTCTTTTCGGCAGGAGAAATAATTTTTGATTTCTTTTCTAGTCCTCCAACAATTCTATCTACTGCATCCAAAAAATCCTGTTTATTTACATTTTCCTTTGATTTTCTGGCAGCAATTAGTGCAGCCTCATTACATACATTTGCTATATCGGCACCACTAAATCCAGGCGTTTGTCTGGCCAAGAAATTAATATCCATACTTTCAGCTAATTTAATAGGCTTTAAGTGTACTTCAAAAATTGCTTTACGCTCTAGTAAGTCTGGTAAATCAACAAAAATTTGTCTGTCAAACCTTCCAGCTCTTGTTAAGGCTTTGTCTAAAACATCAACTCTATTAGTAGCTCCCATCACAATTACTCCAGAGTTAGTTCCAAATCCATCCATTTCAGTTAGTAATTGATTAAGGGTATTTTCCCTTTCATCATTACTTCCTGTCATAGCATTTTTCCCTCTTGCACGCCCAATAGCATCAATCTCATCAATAAAGATTATTGCAGGTGCTTTTTCCTTAGCTTGTTTAAATAAATCACGCACTCGGCTTGCACCAACCCCTACAAACATCTCTACAAAGTCCGACCCTGAAAGTGAGAAGAAAGGAACTTTGGCTTCACCTGCAACTGCTTTGGCTAATAAAGTTTTACCTGTACCTGGAGGGCCAATAAGCATAGCTCCTCTAGGTATTTTACCCCCTAGCTTAGTGTATTTTTCTGGGGATTTTAAAAAGTCAACTATTTCAGTAATTTCCTCTTTAGCACCTTCCAAGCCTGCAACATCCTTAAAGGTAATTTTTATGTCTTCTTTGTCAACTAATTTACCTTGAGTTTTACCAATGTTAAAAATTTGACCACCACCTGCACCAGCTCCACCACCCATTCTTTTCATGATGAATAACCAAATGAAAATAAAGAATGCTAAAGGTAAAATCCAACCGAGTATATCACCAAATACATCTTTTCTAGTTTCGTAAAATGGTGATATTTTTTCATCATTATCAAAACTTGATTGCGCCTCTTTTAAATTATCATTAAAGGTTTCAACTGATCCTATTTCAAAATAATAATGAGGGCCTATATTTGGTGCGTCACCAAATGCCTTTTTACTTACTTCTTTAAATTGTTCTTCAGATAAAAATTCCTTTTTAATGTGAATGTAGGCCTTTTCCTTATTTACAATTACAATTTTTTCAACTTTACCATTCTGCAACATGGATTGGTTAAATTCTTGCCAATTGGTAGGTTTTGTAACCTCAGTACCTACTAATTGTAAGCCAATAAAAAAGATAAAAATAAGAGCATAAACCCAATAAATTTTGAATTTAAATCCCTTAAATCCTTTTGGTAATCCTGATTTTTGTTTGTTATCCATTAATTTTTTTTTAATTCTTATAAGTTTTGAATTCAGCATCACCCCAAAAGTCTTCTATGTTGTAAAAAGTTCTTGTTTTTTCTTGGAATACATGCACGATAATATCTGAGTAGTCAATTAAAATCCACTCGCCAATATTGCCTCCTTCAATATGAAATGGCTTTTCTCCAAGATTTTTTGAAATCAATTTTTTAATACTCCCTTCAATTGCTTTTACTTGCGTGTTTGATGTTCCTGTGCAGATTACAAAATACTTGCAAATTGCTGAATCTAATTTTCTTAAATCTAAAGAAATAATATCTTGTCCCTTTACCTCTTGTATTGCATCTATTATGTTTTCTAATAGAATATTTGTTGCATCAATTTTTTTAGCCATATTTATTTTTAGATTTGCGTTTGCGAAAATACATTTTTTAAACCAATAATTTCTGAAATAGATAAGCTGCTTTGTTTACCAATAATCATATTAAATTAGAAGCTATAAATTCTACTAACGAATACGCTTTAAGTTTGAAAGAAACACCTGCTTTTAAGGAAGGATTAGTAGTTACTGCCAACTACCAAAGTGGTGGGAAGGGGCAAAGAGGTAAAGCTTGGGAAAGCAATGCCAATGAAAATCTGTTGCTTTCAGTAGTTATTGAGCCAAATATTAATAGTAATAAACAAGCTGTAATTAGTAAAATAGTAGCTTTATCAGTTTGTGATTTACTAAAGAGTTTAGGGTTAAATCCTAAAATAAAATGGCCAAATGATATTTTGGTTAATAAGCAAAAAATTGCAGGAATATTGATTCAAAACAAGCTAAAAGGCAATTTAATAAGCCATAGTGTAATTGGTATAGGATTAAATATTAATCAACTGAATTTTGAGGAATATTTACCAAAAGCTACTTCTTTGCAATTGCTTTTAAGTAAAGAGTTTGATATTGATAAAATTCAAATACAATTATTGCAGTTTTTATCTGATAGAATAAAACAATTTAGGGATGGATTTTATCAAGAACAGGAATATCTTTCTGCTTTGTTTTTAAAAGATAAAGTAGCTGCTTTTGAAAGTGCTATTCAAAAGTTTATGGGGATAATAAAAGGGGTGAGCCAAAGTGGAAAATTACTTATCCAACTTGAAGATGATAGTATTGCTAAGTTTAATAACCAAGAAGTAAAATTCTTATTTTAGAACTGCTCCATTTTAGAGGCAAGTACATCTAGAAATTGAGTTAATGGTTTTTCAACCATCATTTTCATCATCATATTTAATTCAGCATTAATTTCTAAACGAGCTTGACATTGTTCTCCTTTTTCAGTAATAAAACAATCCAAAGAAAAAGGAACTTGACTTCCTTTAGCGGTTAATGAAATTTTTGAAAAAGGTATTTTTTCTCCTAACTCTAGCTTTAATGCTGGCATTCCTTTCATTTTAAAGGAGCAAGTTGTTTCAGTGCTTTCAAAATCCTTAATAGAAGAAGGCATAATGTCCTTTAGGTTATTAAGGTCTCCAATTTTAGTGTAGAAATCTTCTGCACTTCTATTAACAATTACTTCTGGTGATGTGAATGTTGCCATAGTTTTATTTTTTCCAGATTGAAGGGTTTTCTCTCCACTGTTTCAGGATGGCTAGATCTGATTCTTCAATATATTGTGATTCAATTGCTTGTGGTAGTAAAGTGTTGTAGTCGCATAATGAAACATACTCACAGTCAGCATTTTTAAAGTTTTCAGTTGCAGCATCAAAACCATAAGTAAAGATAGAAACCATTCCTTTCACTTGCATGCCAGCTTCTTTTAAAGTAGCTGCAGCATCTAAGCTACTTTTTCCGCTACTGATTAAATCCTCCACTAAAATAACAGATTGACCTTCTTCATAATGCCCTTCAATCTGATTTTGTTTTCCGTGCTCTTTTGCTTTTGAACGAACATAAATAAAAGGCAAACCTAATTCTTCAGCTACTAAAGCACCATGAGGAATTCCTGCTGTTGCAACACCTGCAATTACATTAGCTCCTTTGTAATGGTTTTTTACAATAGCGGATAACCCTTGTCTAATATGATTTCTTATTTCAGGGTAAGAAAGTGTTTTTCGGTTATCACAATAGATTGGAGAGTTCCAGCCTGCTGCCCATTTAAAAGGATTGTTGGGTTGTAAAATAATTGCGTTTATTTGCAATAAAGATTTAGCAACTTGTTTAGCAATATCAATATCGTATATCATGCCGCAAAAATATAAAGTTTACATTAATAATAGCCTAGAAATTATAACAGATAATTGGGAAAATTTTTGCGATAAATTCACCTTAATTCAAGCTGCAGGAGGGTTGGTTTATAATTATGAAAACCAATTGCTTATGATTTTTAGAAATGGAAAATGGGATTTGCCAAAAGGAAAATTAGAAGAAGGTGAAAATATAAAAGAGTGTGCAATTCGTGAAGTAGAAGAGGAATGTGGGATTTCAGGATTAAGTATTAGTAGGCCTTTGCAAGATACTTACCATGTTTACGAACTAAACGCACAAAAAATACTGAAACGCACCTATTGGTTTGAAATGAAAACAGATTTTAAAGGGAATTTGACACCCCAGACTGAAGAAGGAATTACTAAAGTTTGTTGGGTTAACAAAGAAGATATTGCTCAAAAGCTAGAGAATTCCTTTGGAAATATTATTGAATTACTAAAAGCATAGATGAAATACCTTAATTATACTTTTCGTTTTATTATTTTTTGGCTTATTTTCTTTTTGGTAAATCGTATCATTTTTGCTTTATATTTTATTGATGAAATTAAGTTAGTATCATTTGTAGAAATATTAACTATTCTGCCTAAAAGTATTCCTTTGGATGTTTCTTTTATTAGTTATCTATTGGTGCTAATAGTAGTATTGATTTGGATTAATTCCTTCCTGAAAAAACAAGGATTTATTTCTAAGTTAGTATATGGAATTGTTAGTTTTTTTATTCTGCTTACAGGAATAATTGCAGGAGGGGAAGTGGCTTTGTATTCTGAGTGGCAAACAAAACTAAATTTCACAGCTTTGTCTCATTTTGTAAACCCAGCTGAAGTATTTAAAACAGCAAGTATTTCGCATATTTTCACGAATATTCTTTTTATAGTAATTTCCCTAGTATTTATAAGAATCTTCAAAGAGAAAGTGCAAGTTGAGCTGCCAATAACAAAAGGACTGAATAATCTTAAAAATGTTGTTTTTAGAATTGTCCTATTACCCTTGTTGTTAGGGGTTTTGTTATTAGGAATTAGAGGTGGATTCCAACCTATTCCTGTTAATTTGAGTGACGCTTATTTTTCTAATAAAGTGATATTGAATGATATTGCGGTAAACCCTAATTGGAATATTTTACAGAGCATCTCCATGAGTACAACTAATTTTGAGGGAAATCCTTATGAAAAATATTCGCCTGAGGAAGCAGCATTCTTTATGGAAAGTTTGAATGCAAATAAAAAGGACACAACTACTTTTATCCTGAATACAGAAAAACCAAATATTGTGTTTATTCTTTTGGAAAGTTGGTCGGCCGATAATGTGGAAAGCCTAGGTGGTTTGGAGGGAATAACGCCCAATTTTAAATCCTTAGAAAAAGAAGGTTTATCCTTTACTGATTTCTATTCCAATGGCTGGACTTCTGACCAGGGGATGAGTTCCATTTTTTCTTCTTTCCCTGTTTTTCCTTATATAGCGGTTATTAATCAGGCAGACAAGTCCAGGAAGTTACCTTGCCTCAATAAATCGCTTACTGAAAAGGGCTATCATTCTTCTTACTTTTTTGGAGGGCAACTTACTTATGGGAACATTAAAGGCTACTTACTTTCACAAGGGTTTGATGTAGTGAAAGATGAAAATGATTATCAGGACTTACCCTCTGGAGCATTGGGGGTGCATGATGAGTTTATGTTTTCTCAATTCAAGCAGGAATTAAAGCAATTGCCAGAACCTTTTATGAGTACTCTTTTTACGATTAGTTCTCATTCTCCTTTTGATTTTCCGGCAGAACATAAACTTAGTTTTAACCATAAAGATGATAAATATGTGAACTCTGTAGCGTATACTGATGTTTGTTTAGGTATGTTTATGGAAAGTGTAAAAAAGGAAAATTGGTATGAAAATACGCTTTTTGTAATTGTGGCGGACCATAGCCATAGTTCACCAATAAAAAGGCGTGTTGCCCAAAAGGAACGCTATAAAATTCCTATGCTTTGGATGGGTGAGGTGTTAAATGAAGAGTACAAAGGAAAACAACACAATAAAATGGGTTCTCATCTTGATATTACTCCTAGTGTATTAGCACAATTAACTATAAATAATAAGGCGTATAATTTCGGAAATGATTTGTTTAACCCAACTGTAAGAAATGTAGTGCCTTATGCTTTTCATAAGGGCTATGGTTTAATTAGACCTGAAGCAAATTATGCTTTTTCAGAAAGTTACAATAAAGTATTTGAAAGCCGTGCAGCAGATAGTTTGCAAAAAGCAACAATTAAAAAGGAAACGGAATTGTATTTTCAAGCTGCTTTTAAGGAATATATGGAGCTTTAATTATTTTCCGATACAGAAAGTAAAGTAGTTGATATAACTATCTGATTAATAGATATTTAAATCTATTAGGGTATTAAAAATATAAAAATCAGCAACAAAAAGTAGTGCTTTTAGTTTTTGAAAAGTTGATAACTATTGAGTTTGATTTTACATTATCTTCCTCTTTTTCACAAATAAAATAGGGCAGGAGGCCTAATCTTCTTCCTTTTTTTCAGTATCAAGAAAATGAATATTAATTACAGGAGGGTCAAAATGCTCTACTTCTTCATAAGCTTTTACCTTTCCAATTGAATAAGGAAGTAGTTTTGAGATG
>JABJNS010000010.1 GCA_018664745.1 Flavobacteriales bacterium
TATCCCAACCAATAGAAGATAAATCATCACCAACTGCTAAACCTCCAGCTAGTATTTCAGCAGAAGTATAAGTTGATTGACTTACTCCATCCATCCATCCAGTATAGAATAAACCCTTCCCAGAAGTAACCCCTGTTCCTGACCCTAACTGAACAGTTGTTGGACATGGAGATCCTCCTGAAGTAGAAAGCACAACCGAACCATCAGCATTTAGAGGTCCAGTAGCATCAAATAATTGAGCAGAAATGATTACAGCACTAGGCTCTCCAATAGTTACTGAAGCAGTAGTAGCAGTACAACCATTAATTGAATCAGTTGTAGTACAAGTATAAGTACCAGCAGATAAACCAGTTGCAATTGCAGTAGTTTGACCATCTGACCATAAATAAGTATTATAAGTAGCATTTGGTGAACTTACTAAACAAGTAGCAGTTCCATCACTACCTGCATTACAAGAAGCATCAGTACTAGTAGCAGTAGCAGCATAATAAGTACATGGGTAAATATTAAATACATTAACATCATCAATTCTTACTATATCATGATAAGCTGCAGAATAAGTAGTTCCGTATTTATTAGCAGCTTCAAAAGTAATATAAACAGAAGACTGTCCAGAATAACTAGATAGATCATATGTAAGATCATCATTAAGTTCATCTGTAGCATTACTTAGAGTCTTTTTATGGAATCTATTACCATTTACATCAGTTAAAACAGTTCCATTAGCTTTTACTCTTAACCAAGAATAACCTGCATAATAACCTGCAAATACTGCATCAAAGCTCATATTTACTGTAGGATTAGCATTACTCAAATCCATACATATTGTAGCAGAAGCCATATGCTCAGTATTAGTAAATGCAATAGAATCATCTGTTGCACTAGAGTAACCTGTCCAATTTTGGTAATTAGCACTACCTGTAAATTCTAAAGATACAGTATCAAGTACTGCATTAGCTCCTGTAATTAAAGATGCAGAAGCAGAAGCACCTGAAGTAGTTGTCCAACCATTAGCACTAAGATTAGCTAATTCAAAACCATCTGAGAAATCTAAAGTATGACAAATAGGGAACACACAAGATGCAGAATCGTTTACATTACATGTAGCACAATAGTTAGTTGCTAATGCATCTAAACAACCTGGGAAAAGACAAGAACCATCATCAACAACAGCACTTGCATTATAGTTAGTTGCAAAGAAATCCATACAACCTTGTACAGGAGCCTCCATTACACGCACTAAGTCAATAGCAGCATCAGCATAATATCCTGTAATTGTTTTATTATAATGAAATCTTACATCAACAGTACCCGTACCTAGAGCAGTATCAGTAAGTGAAACTACATACTCATTCCACATATTACCTAAATTACCAGTTACTGACCATAAAGTATCCCAAGAAGTTGCAGAAGTTGCTTTTGCTTGAATAGATAAAGTTCCAATATTAGCACCAAACATATGAGCAGCAAAAACTAATGCAGGATCAGCTAATGTACTTAAATCAAGACAATTTGAATACAAATAGTAATCTTGAATTCCTGAATAATTAGCTTCTACATACATATATGTTGAGCTATCAAATGCAGCAGTAGGCCCTGTATTTGTTGTACCAGTAGGCCCTGTCTTAGCTTGCCATCCACCATATATATAAGGAGCATTTCCTGATAAATAGTTAGATGCATCATTCTTCCAATAAGTACCCGTTAAACCTGACTCAAAACTTGTAGAATGAGCACCAACAGCACAAGCATAAGTACAAGTACCATCATCATAATTAGCTAATGCATCAAAATTAGTAGCTAATGTATCAGTACATCCATATACAGTTACCGGAGCACCACTTAAATACATCATAGTTGATGTGTGACAACCAGTTGCAGTTAAACAAGTGGAATCAACAGTATAATGCACATAATGCGTACCAGAAACAGTTGCTGTCCATGTCAAAGGAGCTGAACCATGTGCAACTACAGGTCCTGAAGAAGTTCCAGAACGAACAGTAATATATCCTGGATTTGCATTTGCACCAGTAACCATATTCGTGTAAGAATATCCTGAAGATACACCAGTAATGGTATTATATTCAGTTAAGTAATTACAAGTAGATATACCTTGAAGAGGATTACCAAAATTATCTGGCGCCACTGCACTTCCATAAGAAGATGAATTAGTACATTGCGCAAATAAATTAGGGCTTAAAAATACCATGGCAATTGCCATTAAGTAACCTAAGATTTTCCTAGGATTTTTTTTACTAAACTTGTTTTCCATAATACATGTTTTAATTATTAAAAAGGTTAATTATATGTAAAAAGTCACTATGATTACTCACAATGACTAAATTACCGAAAATAAAATATGCGAAAAACCCACACCATAATAGATATGAATTTTTAATCAGTCCAACCTGATAATTATAGCTTTTCGTCATAAAGTTTTTTGTTTTTGTCGTAAAACAAGAGTGTAAAAATAATAAAAAAATCTTAAAAATCAAATTTCAAAACATTAAACTTTGAGTTATTAACAGTCTTTTTTTAATAACAGCACCAATAACTCCTGCCAAAAATAATTACGAGATAACAAAAGCAATAGTTACAAATAAAGAGTAAATAAAAAACTATCACCAATTTACACACATTATATATATACAATTAAAACAAGGTGATATTCCAATTCCGCTTATGGTATATTAAAGAGAAAAACTCTAAAAATAAATAATAAATTAGATTTATTTTAGTTTTTGTATATTTGCAAGTTTAGAATAAACCAGAAAACGAAAAGATGAAAAAAAAATTACTGCTATTTATTTGCTTAACTATTACATTTTCCGTGTGGGCCGGGAAACCTAGCAACCCTCTTGTTATTAATATATCTAGTTCAGGAGCAACTCTTACTTGGGATAATGGAACCTGCATCACTAATGACTACAAACTACAATACAGAGAAAATACACCTACCACCTGGATATCAGTAAACAATATACCTAATTCAAGTAGTACAACCAATTATAACCTAACTGGACTAAACCCTTCAACTACTTACGAGTGGAGAGTAATGTGTGGTGGAAACTGGAGATTAGGGGCAAATTTCACCACAAATGGAGTTTGCAACATAAGCAATTCTTTTACCAGTATAGATGCAAGTTGTAGCTCTACACTTGATGGTTCTATAAATACAAATATAGTTAATGGATCTCTTCCTTATTCCTATAATTGGAATAATGGAGAAACAACAGCAAATATAAATTCTATAGGAAGTGGTTTATACACTGTTACTGTTACTGATAATTTAGGATGCACATTAACAGACTCTATTAATATAGGATATACTAATTTAAAATCTATCACTCAAACAGTTTCTACTTTTATTGATACTGCAACTCCAAACTATCCCGGAGTTATTGATGGACATAATATATGGGCATATGACACATTAAATATAGTGAATCATGGATGTGCAGTTAATATTCGACCTGAATTCATTATTTCTCATTCTACTCAAGCTATATTACAAGGTCAACTAAATTTAAGATGGTATTTACCTGGTGTAGGATTTTTGAATATCCCTTATGATATTGACAGTAATGGTAATGCATACGGATTCTGGAATACAGCTAATGCTGATTCTACTGGATTTAACTTAACACTACAGTCTACACAAGAAATGGTAGTAAGAGTAAAATTTCAAAATGGAGCACCATATGGAAATTATATTGCTTCTTGGCAAACCCAAGAAGTTGATCCTTCAGGAAATATTATACAAACACTAGCTACTGCTGACACCGCTTTAATTAGTCTAATTAACTGTTCAACCTTTGCAATTGACAGTACAACCATTACAAATAACAATTGTAATGGTTCCGCAACTGGTTCTGCAACTATTTTTTCTTTAACTAATGGCTCTGGACAATACTCATATAATTGGAGTGACGGACAAACAACTGCAACTGCTACAAATTTATCAGCAGGAATCTACTCATGTATAGTAATAGATAATAATTGGGGTTGTTCTGACTCAATAAGCTTTACAATCACTGAGCCTATAGCAATGAACGGGGCTTTATCAGGTACTCATGTCAGTTGTAATGGTAGTACAGATGGAACATTAAGTGCTATTGCAAATGGAGGTTCTGGAAACTACTCATATAGTTGGACCCCTTCTTTAACTTCATCTGCAAATGAAACAAATTTAAGTGCAGGAACATATAATTTAACTATTACAGATGCAATATGTTCTACTAATGCAAATCATTCATTTACTATAAATGAACCAGCTCTCTTTCAAGAAAGCGCTACATCAAATAGTAATTCTTCATGTGACACTGCTAATTGCAATGGTAGTATTAACCTTTCAATTACAGGAGGAACAACTCCATATTCTATTAGTTGGGCAAATGGAGATAGTGTTAGTGTAAGATCTGATTTATGTGCTGGTAACTACTCTATTACAATTACTGATGCTAACTCTTGTTCAACATATACAGAAAGCATAACAATTAACGATAGTATTTCCACACCTAATATTGGGATTACTAGTAGTAATATCAGCTGTAACGGACTTACTGATGGAAGTGCTGAAGCAATGATACTTTCAGGATCAGGAGGAACAGGAAATATATCAACTCTTACTTATTGCGTTTCTACACCAGCTCAATCTTCAAATTGCAATATTGAATTAGTTAGATTAATTGGAGATGGTGATTCTATAGTAAGTAACACTACAAATTTAGCTGATGATTATGAAGATTATACTAGTCAATACGCTACACTTTCTCCTGGACAAACATATAGCATTGATATTAGACTAGGAACATATAATATTCCTTCTGGAGGATTTCTTGCAGGAGCAAAAGCATTTATTGACTGGAATATTGATGGAGTCTTTGATGCTAATGAAGAAATAGGAAGCATTGCAAATCAACAAATTACAACTAATATATTTTCACTGACTTTTACCACACCAAATAATGGAATATTTGGAGCTACCAGAATGAGAATAGTCTCACAGTATAACAATGATAATTTTGGAGCGTGTGAAGTTGGTCTCTGGGGCGGACCGTATCAAGCTCCTTACTATGGATCAACTGAAGATTATTCAGTAGTTATAAATGGGTCAACTCCAGCCACATACTTATGGTCTACAGGAGATACAATAGCTCAAATCACAAGCTTATCAGCAGGAACATACACCTGTACTGTGACAGATACAAATGGTTGTTTTGCAATAGATAGCGTTACCATTACCGAGCCAACAGCAATTTCTACTTTAGAAAATACAACAAATGTACTTTGTAATGGCGGAAATAGCGGAGCAGTATCTTTAGTTATTTCTGGAGGAAATTCTCCTTACACAAGTAATTGGGGGGTAGTTGACACAAATAATCTTTCTATAGGAAATTATAACTATACAATTACCGATAATAATGGCTGTACTTTTTCTGACTCAATTAATATTAGCGAGCCAGATGCTTTAAGCAATAACCATACTTCAGTAAACGTAAATTGTAATGGAGCAACTGATGGAAGTATTGACATTACTCCATCAGGAGGTGTAGGTCCGTATACTTTTACTTGGGATAATGGAGCAAATACTGAAGATTTAACTAATATCTCTGCTGGGCAATATATTGTAACTATTACTGACGCCAATAATTGCACATTTAATGATACTATTACAATCACAGAACCTACCTTACTTTACTCTTCATTTATCCAAACAAATGCATCTTGTTATGGGTTTAATGATGGAAGTGCTACAGTAAGTTTTTTTGGTGGAACAACTGATTATATTTTATCTTGGGACTCTTTAACTTACCCCTTATTAGGAGGGACATCTACATTCTCAACACCAGTAGGTGTTCCTGGAGGAATATACCCATATATGGTAACCGACAATAATGGCTGTACGCATGCTGACACAATCATTATAACACAACCTGATTCAATACATAGTATCGCAACTCTTACAAATGTCAGCTGTACTGGTCTTTCAGATGGTAGTGCAACACTAAATATAATTGGAGGAACAGCCCCTTACAGTGAAAATTGGGGAGTAAGTGACTCTACTGCTTTAAATAATGGATACCATACCTTTATAATTACAGATGCTAATGGATGTAACACTAATGACAGCATTCTTATTACAGAGCCTTTAGCACTAACAGCTAATGAGAACATTATCAATGTGAGTTGTAATGGATTTTCAGATGGGAATGCAACAATTAGTATCTCAGGTGGAACTTCTCCTTATTTTGAAAACTGGGGAGGATTTGATTCCACTGCCTTAGCATTTGGTTCATATACATATACTGTCACTGATGCAAATGGATGTACCTATACAAACACTATTTCCATTACGGAGCCTACTACCTTAACCGCAACAGCTACAACTACTGACGTGCTTTGTAATGGCGACTCAACAGGTACAGCTACTTTAACTATTAATGGTGGAACTCCTAGCTATAATGAGATTTGGAATGGAACATTACCATTAATTTACTTGCAAACACCTACACCTTTACAGTAACTGATGCAAATGGGTGTTTATACTCTGATTCTGTAGTCATTAATGAACCTAATGAACTAATTTCCTCAATTATCCCAACTGATTTGACTTCTTGTTTAGTAGTAAATGGAAGTATTGATATCACCGTTAGTGGTGGTATTAGTTCTTACACTTACTTATGGAACAATAATGATACTACTGAGGATATTATGAATCTTTCTGCAGGTAACTATACTGTTACCATTACAGATGCTAACGGATGTACAGCATTAAATAGTGCAAGTGTGAATCAACCTTCAAATGGCTTATCTTTATCATTAATCTCTCCAGATTATAATGGATATAACATCTCATGTTATAATGGAAGTAATGGAACAATTACAGCCAATACAACAGGTGGTTTAGGTAACTTAGCATTTAACTGGTCTACTAATGACACCCTTCAAAACTTAAACAACCTTACTGCAGGAAACTATAGTCTAGTTATAACCGATTCTGTAGGGTGTACACTTACTGACAGTGTCATTTTAACTGAGCCATCACAATTATCATCAAATTACACATCAACAGATGCAAGTTGTTATGGTTTAGCTGATGGAGCTGCTTTGGTTAACTTCATTGGTGGTATACAAGACTACACACTAACTTGGGGTACATTTACTTACCCTTTAATTGGTGGAATTTCAACTTTCATTACTCCTATTGGCGTTCCTGCTGGAATATACCCATATACTGTTACTGATATGAACGGATGTTCACAGTCAGATACCATTACAATTAATCAGCCTGACAGTTTATACACATCATTAATTGTATCTAATTACAATGGAAATAACATTTCTTGCAATGGATTTTCTGACGGAAGTATTGATATCCAGGTAAGTGGAGGAACAGCTTCTTACACCTATTATTTTAATGGAACACTTATTACAAATACTACTATTTCAGGATTATCTGCAGGAATTTACACTGACTCAGTTATTGATAACAATGGTTGCGTATTTACAGAAACAATTGTTTTATCTGAACCTGATCTTTTAAACAATACACTTTTAACTAGTAATATGAGTTGTAATGGGTTATGTGATGGAACAATTACACCTCAAGTTAATGGAGGTACAGTTCCTTATTCTTTCTTATGGAACAATTCATTTACAACTAATAATTTAAATTTACTTTGTGACGGAACTTACACACTAAATATTACAGACAATAATGGCTGTACATTAACAGATAGCACTGTAATTACTGAACCATCAGCAATTGTTATTAATCTAGATTCAATCGAAAACGTTTCAATTTATGGAGGAAATGATGGAGCACTCTTTACAACAACTTATGGTGGAGCAAATAATTATACTTTCTTATGGTCAGGACCGGCTGGATTTAATGCCTCAACTTTAAATATTGACAACCTTGTAGCTGGAACTTATTTTCTAACAGCTACTGACAGCACTTTTTGTTCAGCAACTGATTCTTTTGAAGTAACTCAACCACCATCACTAACTGCAAATTTAGACAGTGTAATAAATTTAGATTGTAACGGAATTTGCAATGGAGAGCTTTATGTTACGGCTGATGGAGGGGATTCTATTTACACTTATTTATGGTATGGTCCAAACGGATACACATCAACTGATGAAGACATTGATAGTTTATGTGCTGGAACTTATATATTAGAACTTTCTGACACGACCAATACAGTAACATTATACTTTAATGTAATAGAGCCTACGCCAGTTACCATTGTTTCTATTTCCGATACAGCTATTTGCTACAAAGGAACTGCTCAAGCTAACGCCTATGTTTATGGCGGAAATTATCCTTATCAAACACTATGGAGTAATGGCTCAACAAATACTTCAACAGTTTTACCAGCTGGAATACATAATGTAAGTATTATTGATGCAAACGGATGCATTGCTACTGATACCGTAACAATACATCAAGCTGATTCTATAAGTGTTAACCCTACAATTATTAATGCAAGCTGTTACGGACTTCAAGATGGGCAAGTTACACTAACAATTACCAATGGTGGAACACCTCCTTTCCAGTATTCAGCAAACAATGGTATTAATTTTCAAACATCAAATATTTTCTACAATTTAGCTGCTGGAGCAGCTGATTATATTGTAATGGATGTAAATGGGTGTATTAATACTATTTCAGTAACTATAAATCAGCCAGAGGAATTAACTTGTGTTATTAACACTAATAATGCTAGTTGTTATGGAGAGTGTGACGGAACAGCCACTGCAAGTGTAAATGGAGGAACAGCACCATATACTTATGATTGGGGAGGTGCCAATCCAAATAATTTATGTGCTGGACTTTACAATCTAATTGTAACCGATATAAATGGCTGCTTAACAGCTATCTCCACTACAATTAGTGAGCCTAACCCTACAATTGTAAATATTTGGCAAAATGGAAATTCTATTGAAGCTACAACAGGGTTTATTAATTACCAATGGTATGATCAAAATGGAAACACAATAAATGGAGCTATAAACAATACTTTCTTTCCTACCACTCAAGGAGAGTATTATGTTGAAGTATTAGACTCTAACGGATGCACAGCAGTATCATACAGCATACTTATTCTTATTGATTTTATTAGTGAAAATGAAAATATAATTTCTATTTATCCTAATCCTACTAAAGGAAATTTAACTATAGAATCTACTGAGGGATTAAATAGTATCTCTGTTCTAAACTCACAAGGAAATCAATTAATATTTAATAACAATATTACTTTTGAAAAGCAAATAAGCATTGATTTGTCTACTTTTGCAAAAGGAATTTATTTTATACAAATTGAAGTAAATAATCAGTTAATTAACCACAGGATAATACTTCAATAATTTTTCATAATTTGGCAAACAGAATAGAAAACATTAAAAAATGATAAAAAGAACATTATTTTCAGTTGCAATTTTACTTTTTGCAGTTTCATTCATAGCTAATTCTGCTATAGTTGATACTACTCAAATAACAAATTTAGTAGCTTATACTTGGCATCCAATTTCAGATGTAGACAAGGTATTACAGTATGAAAATTCAAAGAATCTTACTAAGCGTTCTATTGACCAATCAAAACTGGCTGGAGACCACTACTCTGCTGCTGTAAAATTAATGAGTAAAAAGGATTATACTACAGCTATAAATGAGTTCAAAAGCGCAATGAAAAGATACAAAAGAGCTAAATTAAGTGATGATGCCTTAAATTTTCTTAGAGCAAATATGGCCCTATGCTATGCAAGCACTGGTAATAAAGAGGACTATGCTATAAGCAAACGTTTCTTAAACTTAATTACTTCTAAAGCTTATAATGACATAAAATGGACTTATAATATAGCAATTGCTCATCACAAAGTTGGAAGTGATAATGAAGCTGCTTCCTTATTAAGTTCTGCAATCCGAAAAGATGAATTCTTTTTCCAAGCTTACATAACCTTAGAAGCTATTTACAGAAATTCTGGCAATGATAATGATGCAGATAAAGTAATTCACCGAATGCAAACTGCTGAAGCTAAATTAATTCAAAAAGAACAAAAAATAGCTTCAACATCAACAGAAAATAAGAAAGATAAGAAAAGTAAGAAGAAAAAGAAAGGTGTATTTATTCCTAAAGGAGAGTACCCTGATGTTACTAATCTTAAAATTGTAAAAAAAGATGATCTCCTTCAATTCAATAAAATAAATAAAATTGATGAAAGAAGTATGATTCAAATCCAAGAAGGAATTGGAGAGTATAACCTAGGGGTAAAAGCATTAAGCAATAAAAATTATAAGACATCACAAACACATCTTAAAAATACTGAAAAAAGACTAAAAAGAGGTAAAATAACTGAAGACGGTCTTAATTTTGCAAGAGGGAATTTAGCAATATCCTACTTAGCTACAGGAGAGAAAAGAGGCGTAGGGCAAGCTAAAAGATATTTAAAATACCTAACTCCTAAAATTTACAAAACGAGAGAATGGACATACAATTTAGCAGTTGCTCACTATACATTTGCAAGCAAATCTAGAGGTAATACAAAAGAAGAATATATGAAAAAAGCAATTAAGCTTTTCAAAACCTCTATCAAACAAGATAAATTATTTTTACCTGCATACCAAAACTTAATCTATATTTATAGTAAAGAGAAAGAAGACAAAAAAGCATTAAGCATTCATAAAAGCTATGAAAAAGCAAGAGGTCAATTAATGAAGTCATTTAGTAAGCAAGATCAAATAGCACAAGGAGGTGACCCTTATATATTCCGTGTTAATCTAGGAACTTTTGGTGAATTTAATACTCCTGCTGATTTGTTTGAAGAAGAATACTTAATTAGTGTGCCTATCTCTGAACAGAAAACCGCATACCTTGCTGGACTGTTTTATACACTTGATGAAGCTATTGCTTACCAGAAATCAATGAAAAAAGACGGATACATTACTTCCTTTATTGTTGCTTTTAAAGATGGTGAAAAACTAGAATTTTAATAATCCTGAAAAGCTGAAAACGGGAAAGTTCTAATTCCCAATGAATACCACAAAGAATTCTGATCTACTAGGTCAGACTTTTTCTTTTTATAAAATACCGAGCCAAATACATCAAACCATTTTAATGAATAAGCTACCTCAGTATGTAAAGTTTGAATTTGTGTAGCAACCCCTTGTCCGTTAAAGTTCCCATAGGAATACTCCCCCCCATCTCCTTGAGCATCAAAATCAGAAGCAAATATATTTTGCCCATAATGAGTATGTACAGAGTCCATTCCAACTTTAACTAGCGTTAATTTAGTACTCAACTTCCATTTTCCTTTAATATAATCAGCAATAGCAATTACCTCTTTAAAGTTAGCTCCAAGCGGATGAGCCAAAGCTTGATTCATATGCGTATAGGATTGCATAGGTTCTTTGTGTGCATAAGTATAAGGCTGTGCTTGATTATATTCCAACAAAAAATTTAAACTCTTAAAAGAAGTTTTAACACCTAATTGATAAGCAAATTTATTTTGAAAAAAACCTACAGCAAATTCTTCATCTCTATCTTTCTGGCGAGAAATATTTAAATCATCTAAAAGAATTTGTCCATACAAAGTTGTTCTCTTCAATTTTACATTAAAGTTTGCTCCCATCAACACATTATCAGGGGAATGTTTAGAAAATTCAACAGGGCGATAAAAAATAATAGGATTTAGATACTCAACATCATAACCTCTATTATAATTTTCATCTTTAACTTGCCAAAGTACTCCCTCAAAAACTCCAATATTTATATTTTTTGTTAGCTGAAAATCTAAAAAATGAATAGAAGCATGTTTTTTTCTATCCCGAGTTGGATTTTGCATATCTAAAAAAGTAGTATATAAATTATAATACTTTACTCTACCAAATTCAGTAGTTAATTTTAAATACGGATAAGGCGAGTGTTCATTCGATAAAAAAAGGGAACGATACCCATCACCAATAAAGTGTTTTCCCTTTCCTAAATCGGCAGTAATGAATTTATTAAAATTAAATTTCAGATTATATTGTAATCTTTTCTTCTCTCTTCCAAAACCAGGAAAAACAAGTAATGAATCTTGATATTCAGTTATTAATGAATTATGATTTTCTGACAAATAATCAAAATGAGAAATAAAGGTTAATTTATTTCTAATATTAGCAGATAAACTTACCCCTACTAAATAGGAACTTGCTTGATGATTTTTACTTGCTGAACTTATCCCAAATAATCTGGAACCTACACTAAAATGTTGAGTTGTATCAGAATCACAACTAGCCATTGAATCAGAATAAAAATTAGAAAAAGGTTTATTAACTGCTGATTGAAATGTATTTATTTGTCCGCTTACACAAATAGGAAAGAGCAATATTAGGAAGAATTTAAAATACCTTTTCATCTCCTTTAAA
>JABJNS010000069.1 GCA_018664745.1 Flavobacteriales bacterium
ACCTCTGCAAGAGTTCAAGGCAAGACTAAGCACCTATTTCTTCTATGGGGTAGGTGTATTTAGTAAGTAACATACAGAGTTAAGGCAAGTATTAGAATACTGCTTTAGTAATTAATAATAGTAAATATGAAAATGTTAAAAAACAACTTTATAAAGTTTAGAGTATCAGAAGTAGAAAAGCAAAAGTATAAAAGGCTAAGTGATGAATTAGGTCTTACTGTAGCTGGGTTTGTTAGGTGGTCTGCAAATACCCAAATAAGAAAGTATAATAAAGAAAACTATGAAGGAGAAAATAATAATTGAAATAGATGGTAGTATGAGAAGAAAGTTAATGGATTTAGCACATTGCAAGAACTTAACTTTGAAGGAATACTTAAAAGTATTAGTTTTGGGTTTTTTAAATAGATGAAAAAACTACTACTATTATTCTTATTCATATCTGTTGGGATAAACGCACAGTTCAACTACCAAGCTATTGTTAAGGACAGTGATGGAAATCCTGTAACTAATAATCAGGTTAAATTTAAGTTCTCCCTAATGTATCAGTCTGCTACTGCTTCACCTGTTTTTGTTGAAGAACACGATATTACAACACCTGCTGATGGTGTGGTTAACTTATCTGTTGGTGGAGGTACAGTTGTAAATGGTACTTTCTCAAATATAGATTGGTCAAACAGTGTATTTATGAAAGAGGAGTTAGATACAGGAAGTGGATATCAGGATATGGGAACAAGACAGATTTCAAGCGTTCCTGTTGCTGAGTATGCTAAAGTAACAAATATATCCTCCTCTTCTTTTATCAAAGGATTAGGCGACATTATTATAGGTAGTGAATCACCTGATTATCTTCAAGATACTATTGATTTTTTTGAAATTGTCCCTGGGGCTGTAGGAGGAAATATAATGTTGGGAAAGAATATTTTATCGTCAAGAGCCTCTACAGATACAAGCTATTCACCAACAGGAAATATTATTATTGGTAACGATGCAATGTCTGAATCTAAATCAGGAGGAAGTATTGCAATTGGTTACTCAGCTATGTCTAATTCAGCCTCATCTTCTGATATTGCTATCGGTTTTAATGCTTTAAAGGTGTCAGAAGGTTTTCAAAATATTGCAATTGGAATAAGGTCTTTTGATGAATTAGAGTCAGGAAGTGGTAACATTGGAATTGGTAAGGAAGTTGGATTTAACTTTTACGGAGGGAATCATAATGTAGGAATTGGATATAGAGCTTTTGGAAGTAGTTATGAGAAAGCTAATACTGTAACTAACACAACCTTCAACACAGGTGTAGGTTATGGTTCGTCGTATGGTTTAGTTGGAATCAATAATTCATCTTTTGGAAGACAGTCAGGTCAAAATACCTTAGGAGACAAAAACACATTAATAGGGGCCTATGCTACTACCTCTGAAAATATAGAAATAAATAATGCAACTGCTATAGGAGCTGACGCTACTGTTACAGCTTCTAATACCATTCAATTAGGAAACGTTAGTGTAACCCTTGTAAATACCTCAGCAGCTATATCTGCAAACGACTATCTTATCAATGGAGGTGAATCATTAGTAGATATTGTTTCTCAACTACCAAGCAGTGATGATTATGCTGCCTTGACCGCGGAGGTAGCTGAAATAGATATTCAGACAGATTCCTTGTCATCAACCCAATCAGATATTGCTGCCTTGTCATCACAGATTGATGCTCTCCTTGCTGCGGTAGATGATTTAGATATTCAGACAAATTCCTTGTCATCAACCCTATCAGAATCTAATACATCTGAAATTAAATCAGCTCAAGTCGTAATAAACTCAAATGACGTTGTTTTATTTGAACTAGGAGTTTTAAGATTCTCATGGAATAATACATATAATACCATTCAGGTAAAACAATCTTCATCTTATGAAATCGTTGATAACTGGTACATATCTGGGATTATAAACTCTGGTACTGAAACATATATTCAAAAATCTAATATGACATATGGACTTGGAGATGATGGTGGTTATAATGATCGTTTTACACCTATTTGGAGTAATGGCTTTACATCGCTGATGGATGGGAGTATAGCACTTGGGTCAGCTTACAGTAATTTTGAATTTTACATCACTCCAATGGGAAGTGGATCTACTCCTTATGATCCTGTTCCAACATGGCAATTAAGAGGCCATGTAGATGGATATAACCAATTAACGGTTACTTGTATTCATGCAAAATTTGACGGTACTTCAGGATGGTAATTTTTCTAACTTATTGACTAATTTTTTTAGGGTTTTGTTAATAATCTCTTTGCCGATAATATTTATTGATAATAGATTTCTAAATTGGAGCTATCTTCAGACTATACGTCTGAGATATAATAAAAAAACCCTCCAAAAGGGAGGGATAGCTATTTATATTAACATTATAATTTTAAAAGTCCATTACACGAACAGACATTACTGTATTTACTACTTTTCTCATTCCTGAAACTTTACTTGAAAACTCAGCAAATAATGGATCACTATACATTTTCTTGGTTTTAGAAAGAGCTGTTTTAATATCAGGCGAACCAATCCATACAAAATGAGAAAAATCAGCATTTTTACCAACTATTGGATAAGCGATACCATATGAATTTTCTTCAAACTGTAATTTCTTCGCCATTTTTTGAGAGAAGTTTTTAAATTCTTTAAGATAAGCTGAGGGATTTGTTACTTCCATTTGATAAAGCATAAATACATTATCTTCAGCCCAATCCTCACCATTATACCAAATTGGTGTATTGATTGATTGTGACACATCAATTGCATATTCCCTTAATCTTTCATCTAATAGTAATCTTACATCCATAGACTGACCATAGGACATAAAAGCATTTTCAAAAGCTTCCTCGTTTGGAAAACAAAATTGAATCGAATGAGTAGATTCTGTAGATCCGTTGGGAAGATAAGCAAATAGAGACTTTGTTCCTTGAATATTTTTTGCCCAATCTGTTTTCATAGCAGCTGATATGGTAGATACAACCATTTCTTGATTTTCAGCTTTAAAATCAAAGAATACGCAATATTGTGCTTTCAGCGAGATTGTACTCAAAAAAAGTATTGCTAAAAAAAGATTTTTCATTTTACATAATTTTTTGGTTAATAATATCCAAATTAATTGACTTAATTTAAATATCCAAATAATTAACCTAAGATTAATGTTGATCTTCGCATTTCACCAAAACTAAAGATTGTGTTAGAGTAACACCTAACTATTCTAAAACTTTGATTCGCAATAACCCCTAAAACACCCCCAATCCAAACCCTTTGTGATTTTAAATCACTTGCGGGTTTTTCTGATTTATATGAAAAACAGGTGTTTAGATAAATTGCTATATTGTGATAAACTGATTATGTGAAGAA
>JABJNS010000070.1 GCA_018664745.1 Flavobacteriales bacterium
ATTAAGAGATTCTTTTAGGAAGCGTTTTCTTAAAACTTTAATTGATTTATAAATTTCCAATGTCTTTGCCATAAAACAAAAATAATATATTTTTCACTATTATAGACTCTAAATCGTGAAAATCATTGTTTTTTTATGCAATTTTCACGATTATACATATAATAAAATATGTGAACTTTAGTGTCTATTTAATTTCTAGCACTAAAATAGAATACTTAAAACAACCTCCTACCAAGCACTCTAGCAGGATACCAAGAAGCTAAAACTCCAATAATTAATACGGTAATACTTACCAATACTACATCAGCAAATACAATAGCAACAGGGTAAGTATTGACAACAAAACTACCACCTCCCATACTTATAAATCCAAAGGTTTGTTGCAAGAAAGCAAGTCCTAAACCGATAGATAAACCGATAGCCATACCTAACAATATAGTTAGCATACTCTTTTTGAAAAATAGAAATTGAATATCCTGCAGAGTACAACCCAAACTCCTAAGCGTACTAATGTCTTTTTTCTTGTCCAGCATAAGCATACTAAGCGCCCCTACTATATTGAAGGTTGCAATTATCATAATAAAAGTAAGGATTAAGAAAACAGCTAGCTTTTCAGTATTCAGTATTTTGTAGAGAAAATCCTGTTGTTCTAAACGATTTTCAACTTTGTATTTATCCCCAAGAACTGTTTGCAATTTTTCTTGTAAAACTAACATCTTCCCTTCATCTTTCAGTTTTATTTCAATAGCTGAAACTTCATTGTTGCGTTCGGATAACTGCTGTATAAATAATAAAGGGGTAATAATATACTTTGCATCTACTTCAGATTGCACCCCAAAAACACCTACAGGCACTACTGATGATTGCTTAAAAGCAGTTGCAGGGTTCAATAAAGTTTTTGAATTTCTGCTGGGAACAAATACTTTCAATTGCTCAAACATAGATCCAATTCCCATGGATAAATAATAAGCAACTCCCCTACCAACAACCGCTACATTATTGCTTTCAAAATCATTAATATATTCTCCATCAACCAGTAAGGAATCAAAATTTGTCATTTGCAAATACTCCTCACTTACACCTTTTGCAGTGGCTATGTATTCTTTTTCTTGATATTTTAAGAGTACTTTTTCTTCCAACACCAAAGCGGAGGTTTCTATATCATCAACAGTAAGTAATAAGTTTTTTGCTTGTTCAGGATTAAAAGTTTTACTTTCAGCAGCAGTAATCTTTAAGTGTGGATCAAAGGAATTATACATACTAAGCACCAAATTCTCAAAACCATTAAAAACCGAAAGCACCAAAATAAGAGCAGCCGTACCAATGGCTACACCAAACAGGGAAACCCAAGAAATTATATGCACAAAACTGCTGCTTTTACTAGTTGTAAAATAGCGTTTAGCAATAAAAAATGGGAAATTCATTCGAATCTATTTTTTCAAAAGTCTATCAATTTCTTCAGCATAAGCTGCTGAATCATCCAAATGAAATTGTAATGCAGGCACTATTCGCAATTGATGTCTTACGCTCTCTCCCAGTTTTTTACGAATCATAATCGTGTTACTTTTCACTACTTTAAGTGCCTCAGCAGGATCATCAACAGGGAAAATACTTAAAAAAACATTGGCATCTGCCAGATCAGGAGAAATACGAACAATGGTTACACTCACCATAATGTTCCCTAATATCTCTTGTGCTTGTTGCTGAAAAATTACAGAAAGTTCTTTCTGAACTAAACGCGATACTTTTTTTTGTCTTGTTGATTCCATAAGTGCAAAAATACAGAATATTCCCTACTTTTGCTTCATGCATTATTTCTTCCGAATTTTAAAATACATAAAGCCTTATCTGCCCTTTGCACTGCTGAATATTCTGTTCAATATATTAAGTGTTTTATTTTCATTAGTGTCCTTAACAATGGTAATTCCATTCTTAGGAATATTATTTGAAACACAAGAAAAGGTATACAACCCACCACCATTAAGCTTTGACGCAACCACTATAAAAGACAATTTTTATGCCATCATAAGTTCCATTGTTGATGAAAAAGGAAAGGTAGAGGCCTTACTTTTTATTTGTATTTTGGTGCTAGTTACCTTCTTTTTCCGAAATCTGTTTCGTTATTTATCGCTTTACTTTTTAACACCAATTAGAAATGGAGTAGTACACGATTTGCGTATGGATTTGCACAAAAAAGTAATTTCCTTACCACTTCCTTTTTTTACTGAAAAACGAAAAGGAGATATTACGGCTCGCATGACATCTGATCTAGTAGAAATAGAATGGTCAATTATGAGCTCCTTGGAAATGATATTTAAGGACCCTTTAAATATAATTGTCTATTTAGCAACCTTAATTTTTATAAGCCCAGAGCTTACCACTTTTGTTATTCTACTCCTTCCTGTAACCGGAATTATTATTGGGGTTATTGGTAGGTCATTAAAAAAATCATCTGACAGAGGGCAAAATAAAATGGGAGATTTACTATCCATCATAGATGAAAATATATCAGGACTCAGAATTATTAAAGGATTTAATGCTGAAAGCCACATCAATAAAAACTTTGAAAAAGAAAGTACCGACTACAAAAGCATCATGACAAAATTATTGAGGAAAAAAGATTTATCCTCTCCTATGAGTGAGTTTTTGAGTACTATTGTTATGGTTATCGTTATGTGGTTTGGTGGGCAGCTTGTACTAAATACTGATGGTGGACTAAATGCTCAAGAGTTTATTGGCTATATCCTTATCTTTTCACAGATTATCCCTCCTGCAAAATCATTAACTACTTCCTATTATCTTATACAAAAAGGGAGTGCTTCAGCACAAAGAGTGTATGAAATACTAGATACAGAAAATGAAATTGTTGATATAGAAAATCCTAAACAAATAAAATTACTGAATAATCAAATTGAGTTTAATAACTTAACTTTTTCTTACGAAAAACAAGAAGTATTAAAGGATATTAACTTTAGCATTGGTAAAGGAAAAATGATTGCTTTAGTAGGACAATCAGGAAGTGGAAAATCAACTTTAGCGGATTTATTGGCACGATTTTACGACATCAATCAAGGAGAAATCCTAATTGACAACAACAATATAAAAGAAATTGCGCTAACAGATTTGCGTGCCTTAATGGGAATTGTAAGTCAAGAATCTATTTTGTTTAACGATACTATTTTCAACAATATCCGTTTAGGGAATACTAACGCAAGCGAACAAGAAGTAATGGGAGCTGCCAAAATTGCTAATGCTCATGACTTTATTTTGGAAACTGAAAATGGCTACCAAACTAATATTGGCGATAGAGGTAATAAACTTTCAGGAGGACAGAAACAAAGGCTGAGCATTGCCAGAGCAATCCTAAAAAACCCTGAAATACTAATTTTGGATGAAGCTACTTCATCCTTAGATACTGAATCCGAACGCTTAGTACAGGACGCTTTAGATAAGCTAATGCACTCTCGTACATCATTAGTAATTGCACATAGACTATCCACCATACAAAATGCAGATGAAATTCTAGTATTGGATAAAGGCTGTATTATTGAAAGAGGAACGCACCAAGAATTGATTGCTCAAAACGGACACTACAAAAAGCTTTCCGACTTGCAGAGTTTTGCTTAATTATAAATTACAATCCATTAGTTAATTCCGATAAAGAAATATCTAGTGCTTTTGCTAATTGTGAAAGAATAAAAATAGACGGATTAACTTTTGCATTTTCTATGCGCTCAATAGATTGCTTATCTTTATTGCATCTCCAAGCTAATTCAGATTTAGAAATTCCTTTCTCTTTCCTAATTGACTTTATTCTGTTGCCTAAATTTAATAAAAACTCTTGCTTTTCCATTGAGATAAAATAGAGTCCCAATTTCTATACTTCACAATCAATAAAGTCAACATATATGTTGACTTTTAAGTATTTTTAGTATGTTTGTACAATTAATCATTAAACAATCAAAATTATGAAGAAATTAATTTTAGTTTCATTTATGCTATTTACAGTAAGTTTATGCTACTCTCAAAGTGCTAATAGTAGAAGAGTAATTGCAAATACACTAAGTGGTTCTTTAGGGTCAGGAAATTATTGCAATTCTTTTGGTGATCAAGACTTAATGTTAGTTTTTAAAGGACAAGCTTTTGATTCTTATTTAGAATTAGTTGTTTTTATGAGAGAAGCTGGCTGGTCAACTTTTAAAGCCTTATTTGATGATTATGGATTTCTATACATTTGTTTTAAATCAGGAGAAATTGACAAATGTTATTCTCGTTCCGAAATCTATTCTCTTATAAATAGTTAAAATAATTAACTTCTTTTCAAGAAGAATTTAATACAAGAAATTATTATAAGGATACCTTACCTCATGTAATTGCTTTATCTTGTTATAAAGTACATCTTTCAACTCATCAAAATGAGTTTTATTTAAGGCAGAAATAAACATAGTCTCTCCCTCTAATTTTGCCATCCAAGTTTTCTGTAATTCTTCTAAGGATATATTTTCAGGCAATATAGGAGTTAAATCATCTTCCTCTTTTGGAGTAAAAGTATAGGCATCAATTTTATTGAAAACAATTAAAGTAGGTTTATCCGTTACCCCAAGTTCAATAATTGTTTTGTTTACCGTTTCTAACTGATCCTCAAAATTAGGGTTAGAAATATCTACAACATGTACCAATAAATCCGATTCACGCACCTCATCCAAAGTAGATTTAAAACTTTCTACAAGCTGATGAGGGAGCTTACGAATAAACCCAACCGTATCAGTTAATAAAAAAGGTAAGTTCCCAATTACTACTTTACGCACAGTAGTATCCAGTGTAGCAAATAATTTATTTTCTGCAAATATATCTGATTTAGCTAAGGTATTCATTAAGGTTGATTTCCCTGCATTGGTATAACCAACCAAGGCAACTCGTATCATATCCTGCCTCCCTTTCCTACGCGTAAAACTTTGCTTATCAATTTTTTCTAACTTCTTTTTTAAAAGTGCAATTTTATCTTTAATAATCCTTCTATCGGTTTCAATCTGTGTTTCCCCAGGACCTCTCATTCCAATTCCCCCTTTTTGTCTTTCAAGGTGAGTCCACATTCTTGTTAACCTAGGTAATAGGTATTGATATTGGGCTAACTCCACTTGTGTACGGGCTTGGGCAGTTTGGGCACGGCTCGCAAAAATATCTAATATCAGATTACTTCTATCCAACACTTTAGTTTCTTCACCAAAAATACGCTCAATATTTCTTATTTGAGATGGATTTAAATCATCATCAAAAATAATCAGTTTGATTTCCTCCTCTTCAGCAAACAGGCGTACTTCTTCAATTTTTCCTTTTCCTAAAAATGTTTTATTATCTGGGTGAGGTAATTTTTGAGTAAAATTTCTGACTGGTTTTGCTCCTGCCGTATCGGCTAAAAAAGCCAATTCATCCAAATATTCGTACGCTTGTTCTTGCGTAACATCAGGAGTTATTAAGCCTATAAGTATTGCTCTTTCCAATTGTATTTTTAAAATAATTTATCCCAAGGAGTTCTTAATGCAATAAGCACTAAAGCAGCCGTAAAATATGTAAATATTATTTTACTACCTCCTCTATTATCTTCTGTTTTCTTTGCTTTTACTTTTCCAATTGTGATAAGTGCCACAGCAATTATCATCATTAAAGGATGTTCAACCGTTACAAATCTATTTGCTGCTTCTCCCATATGAATTCCTGCTGCTGAAATAAAGTTGATCAATAAAACTAACCCTAGCAAAAGTTGAATGTGAGCAAATATTAAAGTAAGAGTAAGAAAAATATCTTTTTTAACATTTGGTATTTTATATAATCCTGCTCTTACTATTGAAATAATCAAAACAATAAAAAATAAAAATGGTAAATAGTGGTGTAAATGCAAAAGTCCAGTTGACATAATATCTGTTTTTAGTTAGTGATAGCAAAGAAACAAATTATATCATAAAATTTTGGTACTTTCACGGCTTTATTATTACAGCTTACCAAATGAGATTACAATTTACTATCCTTTTTGCTCTCCTTAGTTTTTACTCCCTTTTAGGGCAAGAAACTTTTCCTGTTAATGGAGTAGCTCAAAACTTTGAACCTATCCATGCATTTACTAATGCTCATATTATTTTAAGTCCTAATGCTGAGTTAGAAAATGGAACACTTATAATACAAGGGAAACGAATTATTGCAGTGGACAGCAATTTGAATATTCCAAATGGGGCAATTACTCATGATTTGAATGGCGATTATATTTACCCATCATTCATTGATTTACATTCGGATTATGGCTTGCCAAAGGCAAAAAGAGGTCAATATAATTATCGTCCACAATACGAAAGTAATAAAGCAGGTGCTTACCATTGGAATGAAGCAATTCACCCAGAAATAGATGCAAATACCAATTTTATTGCCAATAAAAAAGCAGCTAACACTTACCTTAAAAATGGTTTTGGGACAGTACTTTCACACCATCAAGATGGAATACTAAGAGGGACTGGTTGTTTGGTACTCCTTTCTGAAAAAAGCGAACAAGAAGACATTATATTGCCACAAGCTACAAGTCATTTTTCTTTTAGCAAAGGGGTGTCTAGGCAAAAAAATCCTTCTTCTTTAATGGGAAGTATTGCCTTAATAAGGCAAACATTTTTGGATGCTGAATGGTATGCAACACAAGAAAATCAAACTAACATTTCCTATGCTGCAGTAAATAAAAACCAAGAATTACCTCATATTTTTAGCATTAATAATGAGCTAGATTATAGCCGAGTGTATAAAATAGCTGATGAGTTTGAAATTGACTTTATCATAAAAGGAAACGGAAAAGAATACAGTAGAATTGAGGAAGTAGCTGCTACTGAATTTCCAGTAATTATTCCACTTAACTTCCCTAATTCATATGATGTAAGCAACCCTGAAACTGCAGAATGGATTAGCTTACATAAATTAAAAGATTGGGAAACTGCACCTTTCAACCCTGCAATACTAGCAAAAAATGAAATTGAATTTTGCATTACTTCATCTGGCCTAGACAAAGAAAGTGATTTCATAACTAACCTACGATTAGCCATTACAAAAGGACTTAGCAAAGAAGATGCGCTAGCTGCTCTTACCACTACTCCTGCCCAGCTTATTGCAATGGATGAAAAAATAGGAAGCCTAGAAAGTGGAAAACTAGCGAACTTCTTTATTGCATCAAAAGATATTTTTGAAAACGGAAAAATTTATGAAAACTGGACTGCAGGAGAAAAACACAGTATTAATAAAAAACAAGAAATTGACATAAGAGGGTATTATACTTTAAGTACTACTGATTTTGATAACAAAATGGTTTCTATTGAAGGGAGTAAAGAAAAACCAAAAGCAACTATTTTTGCTTTAGACTCAGTTACTCTACCAACTATTCTAGAAGAAAAAAATATTACAATGAATACCAAAAATGGAACATTTAGAGCTTCCGCTAAATTCAATAAAGGAACTATAAAAGGACAATATCAAGATAGCCTTGGCGTGTACCATAGCTTTAATCTGCAAAGAGATTCCCTTTTTATTGAAGATAAAAAAGATTTTGCTTTAAGCATTGATAGTATTATTCCTACTGTTTGGCTCCCTAACAAAGCACATGGTTTTATAAGTCCTCCTACTGCTGAAAACATTATTTTCAGAAATGCTACTGTTTGGACAAACGAACAAGAAGGAATTTTAGAAAATACTGATGTTGCAATACAAAACGGACAAATTATTGCCATTGGAAAAAATTTGGATGAGTTAATTATTTTTCCTGCAACTGTAAAAATTACGCAAATAAACGCAACAGGCAAACACCTTACTTGTGGAATAATTGACGAACATTCTCACATTGCAATTAGCAGAGGAGTAAATGAAGGTAGCCAATCAGTAAGTGCTGAAGTGAGGATTGGAGATGTAATTAATCCGAATGACCATAATATTTATCGTCAACTTTCAGGAGGTACTGTTGCCTCACAGCTTTTACACGGTTCTGCAAACCCTATTGGTGGGCAATCTGCAATGGTTAAGTTAAGATGGGGAAGCTCAGCAGAACAAATGAAAGTAGAAAATGCAGATGGATTCATCAAATTTGCTCTTGGAGAAAATGTAAAGCAAAGTAATTGGGGGAATTTTGAACGCATCCGTTTTCCACAAACTCGTATGGGAGTGGAACAAGTATTCTATGATGCTTTTTATCGAGCAAGAGCCTACCAAAAACAATGGCAGGAATTTAATACTCTTAGCACAAAGGATAAAAGAAAAACAACCCCTCCAAGAGAAGATTTAGAACTTAATGCTCTGGTAGAAATCTTAAATTCTGAACGCTTTATTACTTGTCATTCCTACATACAATCCGAAATAAATATGCTTATGCATGTTGGGGATTCTATGGGCTTTACCGTTAATACTTTTACCCATATTTTAGAAGGCTACAAAGTAGCTGAAAAGATGAAAAAACATGGAGCAGGTGGCTCTACTTTCTCGGATTGGTGGGCCTATAAATTTGAGGTAAATGATGCAATTCCTCATAATGCTAATTTACTTCATAATGCTGGAGTAGTAACTGCAATTAACTCTGATGATGCCGAGATGGGAAGAAGGCTAAACCAAGAAGCTGCAAAGGCAATAAAATATGGAGGCACTTCAGAAGAAGCTGCTTGGAAGATGGTAACTCTAAATCCTGCAAAACTTTTACATATTAATGATAAAATGGGAAGTATTAAAATTGGAAAAGATGCAGACATTGTACTTTGGGCAGATAATCCGCTATCTATTTACGCAAAAGTGATACAAACTTATGTAGATGGAAAATTAATGTTTGATGTTGAAATTGACAAGCAACTAAGAAAAAGAGATCGTTTAGAACGCATGCGCATCATTCAAAAAATGAGTGAAGATAAAACTGGAGGTAAAAAACAAAGACCACAACATACTACTGAAAAATTATACCATTGTGATACTGAATATGATGAATAAAAAATACTTACACCTACTTTTTACAGCATTGATTACAATAACTGTAAATGCCCAAAAACCAATACTATTCATGGGAGCAACTGCCCATTTGGGTAATGGAGAAAAAATTGAAAATGCAGCCATTAGTATGCTTAATGGTAAAATTGAATTGGTTGCTGATGCTTCAATTATTCGAATTGACCCAAGTGCTTTTGACACCATTTACCGAGTACATGGCAAGCACCTATATCCTGCATTTATTGTACCCAACACTACCTTAGGAATTACTGAAATTGATGCCGTTCGTGCATCAAATGATTATGATGAAACTGGAGCAATTAATCCTAATGTACGCTCACTTATTGCTTATAACACTGATTCTAAAATAGCTAAAACAGTAAGGAGTAATGGTGTACTTATTGCACAAGTAACTCCAAGAGGCGGAACAATTTCTGGACAATCATCAGTAATGCATTTAGATGGTTGGAACTGGGAGGATGCAGCTTTAAGAACTGATGACGGAATACACTTGAACTGGCCTTCCTCATTTTACCAAAGTGGTTGGTGGGCAGAGCCTGGTACAACCAAAGAAAACAAAGAATATAACGAGAGTATTACTATGTTAAAACACTTTTTTAAGAAAGCAAATGCGTATGCCAAGTATTCTAACTTAATGGACTTACAAATGGAGAGCATGAAAGGATTGTTTAACGGAAATAAAACGCTTTATATTCACGCAAATAATGCAAACGACATGTTAGATGCCATTTCATTTTCAAATGATTTTTCAATTACTAAAACAGTAATTATTGGAGCGGAAGATGCACTTAAAATTGTAGATGCAATAAAAGAAAATGATATCTCTCTTATCCTTAATAGAGTCCATAGATTACCTAGTAAAGTAGGCAGCCCAGTGGATGAGCCTTTTACTCAAGCTGCAAAATTACAGGATGCAGGAATATTATTCTGCCTAAGTTATGAAGGAGAAATGGAAGCCATGGGGGCAAGAAACTTACCCTTTAGTGCAGGTACTGCTGTAGCACATGGTTTGGATTACGAAAAAGCAATCAGCAGTATCACCTTAAATACTGCACAAATTCTTGGAATAGATCACTATTGTGGTTCTATTGAAAAAGGAAAAGATGCTACCTTTTTTATTAGTAGTGGTGATGCACTTGATATGCGCACAAACAATGTAGAAAAAGCCTACATACAAGGCATTGCTGTTGACCTAAACAATCATCAAAAAGAGCTCTTTAATAAATATAAAAACCGATAATTAATTTACTGTATATTTGTAAAAATTTAAACGCCATGAAAAAAATATTACTCGTACTTACGCTTACTACTTTAATCTTGGCTTGTAAAAAGGAAGATGATAAACCTACCACTACTACACCAACCAAAGTGGAAGGATGTATGGATACACTTGCTATAAACTTTGACCCAGCAGCTACTGAGGATGATGGTTCTTGTCAATATGCTATTATAGCAGGCTGTATGGATACCTTAGCTATAAACTATAATCCAGAAGCAACTGAAGATGATGGGTCTTGTGAATACCTACCTACTGAATTAAAATTATCTAGCATTACAGTTAATTCAATGCCTATGACTAACAATGGGGCTAATTGGGATGTTGGAGTTTTCGGATTAGAAAATCCAGATGTTTTTTATGTTCTGAAACAAGGAGCTGGTGATATTGTTTCGTCAACATCTCAAGACAATATTGATGCATGTCCAATATCATTTACTGAGAACTTACCTTACACGATAACTGATTTATCTCAAGAGTATACTATAGAACTTTATGATAATGATCAGATTGGAGGATTAGGAGAGAATGAGCTTATTGGATCCTGTAGCTTTATCCCAAATAATTTTATTACTGTTGGAGGTGATGAAATCAACATCACAAATAATGGAATAGATATGACTTTAGCTATTCAATGGATTCAATAAGATAATTACTTTTTCCAAACTAACTTCTTGCCAAAGCCCAATTTATTGTGGGTCATTTTGATAAAGCTGAGTGGCATAGCCCAAAGGTATAATTCCATATTTTCTGCATAAGGAAATGCTTTAAGGTATTGCTCTTTTGCAATTTCCAATTCCTCTATTTTCAACTCTTGAATTCTACCTAACAATTGTACGCCTTGTATTTTGCTAATCTCTTTTGTTTCTAAAGCGATTGTACCTGCCACATTTGGGTTAGCAATAAAATCCTGAGCATGTTTGGTTTTGGTATCAGAAGAAAAAATAAGTTGATTGTTTAGTTCATCATAAACATAAAATACATTACAACAATAAGGAGTATTGTTTTGGCTAGTTGCCAAAGTCAGCAAATGATGTTCATTAATGAAATCTATAATCTGCTGATTAATCAGCATTATTAATATCCAATATTTTTCCTTACTCTTTGCAAAACTTCTTTGGCAATCACCTTTGCTTTGGCTGCTCCTTTTTCAAGCTCAGCATCAATTATTGCTTTATTTTCCATTAGGTGGTTGAATTTTTCACGCTCTGCTGAAAATTTATTGCAAATCAATTCAAACAATTCCTGTTTTGCATGACCAAAACCATAATTACCGCCTGAATATTTATCACATAAAGCCTGAGCTTGCTGTTCAGTAGAAAGTAATTTATATATTTTATAAATATTACAAATTGTAGCATCCTTAGAATCTTTCATAGGGGTAGAATCTGTTTTAATACCCATAATTTGTTTTCTCAGTTTTTTATCCGACTGAAAAATATCAATGAAATTATTATACGATTTGCTCATTTTTTGTCCATCTGTACCAGGTACTATCATCACTCTTTCATCTACCTTAGTCTCAGGCAACACAAATGAATTCGGGTATTTATGATTAAACCTTGAAGCTATATCTCTAGTAATTTCCAAATGCTGAACTTGGTCCTTTCCTACAGGAACAATATTAGCATCATATAATAAAATATCAGCTGCCATAAGTACAGGGTAAGTAAAAAGGCCTGTATTTACTTCTGATAATCTATCTGATTTATCCTTGAAAGAATGTGCCAATTGAAGTCTCTGGTAAGGAGCAAAGCAATTCAAATACCAAGTTAGCTCACAAACCTCAGCTACATCTGATTGACGATAAAACAGGTTTTTATCTGTATCAAAACCAAAAGCAAGCCAAGCGGCAGCAGTAGCATAGGTGTTTTCTCTTAATTGTTGAGCATCTCTAATGGTGGTAAAAGAGTGTAAATCAGCAATAAAAAAGAAACTTTCATTTGTTTTATCTTTCGAAAGTTCAATTGCTGGAATAATTGCTCCTAATAAATTCCCTAGATGTGGCGTACCTGTACTTTGTATCCCTGTTAATATTCTTGCCATTCTATTTTTTAATTTTGATGTTGTAAAAATAGGATTTTTATCTTTGCCACATGAAATGGATCGGGTATCTTTTAAGTTCAGTTTGGAGAATATGGTTTTTACTAATGTTTATGTTGGTTTTTATCCTATTCATGCCTGCATTATTTTTCTTTACTGCAATAGTAAAAAATGAAATTGTAGTGGCAAACCTTACTCGATATTGGTCTAAACTTACAATATACCTTTCTTTTATTTTCCCAAAAATAGAGTGGGAAGAAAAACTATCAAAAAAAGAACAATATATTTTCTGCCCAAACCATGTTTCTACTTTAGATGTACCTTTTATTTTAGCAATACTCCCTATGCCCTTACAATATATTGGAAAAGCTGAGATTGCAAAAATCCCATTATTTGGATATTTCTATAAAGAGAATTCCGTAATTGTGGACAGAGCCAACAGAAGAGATGCGTATAGTGCATTTTTAAAAGCAGGAGAAAAGCTAAAAACAGGAATAAATATGTGCATTTTTCCTGAAGGAGGAATTCCTAAAGAAGATGTTTTTTTAAAAAAGTTTAAAAATGGACCTTTTCGCTTAGCAATTGAACAAGACATAAAAATTGTTCCTATTACAATGCCTGATAATAAGCAAATGTTTCCTGGAGAATATTTTAAAGGACGACCAGGGATTGTGCGTGTAAAAGTGCATAAAGCAATTGACCCAAATAGCTTAGCAGAAAAAAGCATAGAAAATTTGAATACTTCAGTTTACAACACTATTTTTGACCAACTTAAAACCTATGGAAGTAAATAACAAACTCATACAAGACTTATCACGCTTAGCAAAGCTAAAGTTTGATGAACAAGCTGCCGATAAAATGAAAGGCGACTTAGATAAAATAATTGGTTTTGTAGATAAATTATCTGAAATAGATACTGATGAAATTGAACCCTTAATTTACTTAAGTGAAGAGGTAAATGTTTTACGAGTAGATGAAATTAAGCATCAAGTTTCACAAGAAACTGCATTAAAAAACGCACCTCAAAAAGATTCTGATTATTTTAAAGTGCCAACTGTTTTAAAGAAATAGTTACAGCTTAAACCAGTTTTCTGCTCTTTCTTTATTCTTTTGAGCATAAACATCTTCCTTATACACAAATTCATTACTAACTCCATTGTAGCTATAATCCTCACCTAAGCGTTCATGGTTTTTGGCAATATCTTCAATTGCATTCATAATAAAATGCATCTCTTCATCAGTCATAGTAGGGTGTATTGACATACGCACCCAACCTGGTTTTGAAGTTAAATCTCCTTCATTAATTTTTGAGGTAATCGCACAAGATTGTTCGGTGTCAACATTTAATAAAATGTGTCCGTAAGTTCCAGCACAAGAACAACCTCCTCTTACTTGTATTCCGTATTTATCGTTCAATAATTGAACAGCCAAATTAAAATGCAAATCATCAATATAAAAAGAATAAACCCCTAATCGTTCAGGGAAATTATCAGCTAAAACATGTACATTTTTAAGTTCAGAAAACTTATTCCAAATAATTTTATGCAATTCATGTTCTCTATCTAAAATATTTTGGACTCCCATTTTCTCTTTTAACTGAATAGAAAGGGCAGTTTTTATAGTTTGTAAAAAAGCAGGTGTACCTCCATCTTCTCTTGCTTCAATATCATCCACATATTTATGTTCTCCCCAAGGATTTGTCCAATCAACTGTTCCTCCACCAGGATTATCAGGCACCTTATTAGTATACAATTCCTTCTTAAAAGCTAAAATTCCAGTTGCTCCCGGTCCTCCTAAAAACTTATGAGGTGAAAAATAAATTGCATCCAATTGCTGTTTCGGATTTTCAGGATGCATATTAATATCAATATAAGGAGCCGAACAAGCAAAATCAACAAAACATAATCCTCCATTATCATGAATTATTTCAGCAATCTCAAAATATGGAGTAAACACGCCCGTAACGTTAGAGCAAGAGGTAACAGCAGCCATTTTTAGTTCTCTATCTGAATATTTATCCAACAAAACTCTAAACCCTTCCAAATCAATATGACCTTCTTTTGTATGAGGAATAAGTTGTACTTCACAGGTAGTTTCTAACCATGAAGTTTGATTTGAATGATGCTCCATATGAGTTACAAAAACAACAGGTCTATTTTTTATTTCTACCTGATCTCTAAATTTTTCGTGTATTTTTAATCCTAAAATTCTTTGAAACTTATTCACCAACATAGTCATTCCTGCTCCTGCTGAAATAAGCACATCATCATCATTAGCCCCAATATGTTTTTTGATAATATGGGTAGCTTCATGAAAAGCCAAACTCATTGTTGCACCAGTTGTTGAAGTTTCAGTATGGGTATTGGCAACAAAAGGGAAAATATCATTATTTAACTTATCCTCTATCTCTTTATAGATTCTTCCACTTGCTGTCCAATCGGCATAGATTATTTTTTGTTCTCCAAATGGAGATGTAAAAGTTTGATCTCTACCAACTACTTGATTTCTGAAAGGTGAAAAATATTTTTCTAAACTCATATTCAATTTTATTCTTGCGACAAACTTACGCTATTTTCATTTATTTCCAATACTGATTCTACACCTAATCTTATGCACCTATTATCCGTCAAATGCCCTGCAGGAAAACCAAAGCAAATTGGGAAATCATAGTCTTTAGTGTGTTCTAAAATTATCTCCTCTGCTGTTTTACCAAAGGGGATAGCATTGTCATTCATATCACTCATTCCCCCAACAATTAATCCTTTTAGTTTTGTAAATTTTCCATTGCGCTTCAGGTTCATTATCATCCTATCCATATGGTATAAATATTCATCCAAATCTTCAATAAACAATATTTTTCCATCTGTATTTATATCCGAATCTGACCCTAATAAACTATATAAATTTGAAAGATTTCCACCAACTACTTCTCCTTCAACTTTTCCATATTTATTGTATGGATGCGCCTTACATTCAATTTTATCTTTAATTCCAAAAAGAGCCTTTTTAAATGATTCTAAACTTTCCTTAGTATTAGTCTCAAAATTTATAGGCATAGTCGCATGCAAACTTGCAAGACCTAAAGTATTCAAATGCGAATGCAAAACAGTAACATCACTGTAACCAACAATCCATTTTGGATTTTTTTTCAAGTTTGAAAAATCAATATTATCAATAACTTGAACAGTACCATAACCGCCCCTTGCGCACAATATTGCTTTTATGCTTTTATCATCTATCATACTTTGCAAATCAGCACTTCTCTGCTGTATTGTTCCTGAAAATTGATTGTCAACACCAAGAAGGTTGCTACCCAATACCACTTGTAACCCCCAACTTTCAAGGGTTTTAATTGCTAAAGTTAATTCTTCTAAAGTAATTTTTCGGGCTGTAGAGATAATACCAATCTTATCACCAATTCTTAATTTTTTAGGGATTATCATAAATGCAGTTTATTCGTTTGTAAAACTTATCTTTGCGAAAATAATTCTTTCTGAGAGAAATGAGCATAAAAAGATACACAGTTACTTCAGCACTACCTTACGCAAATGGGCCTTTACATATTGGGCACATTGCAGGAGCCTATTTACCAGCCGATATTTATGTTCGTTATTTAAAAGGAAAAGGACATGATGTTGCTTTTGTTTGTGGATCAGACGAGCATGGTGCTGCCATTACTTTGCGTGCAAAAAAAGAGGGTGTTTCTCCACAAGAAATTGTAGATAAATACCATAACATCAATAAAAAAGCATTTGCTGATTTTGGAATTGACTTTAGTATTTATCACAGAACATCAGCTGAATTACATCATGAAACGGCACAAGATTTTTTCAAAACACTAGAAGATAAAAATGTGTTCACTAAAAAAACAGCTGAACAATATTATGATGAAGAAAATAAGCAGTTTTTAGCGGACAGATACATTAGTGGCGAGTGCCCAAAGTGTAATGCTGCAGGAGCTTATGGCGATCAATGTGAAAAATGTGGCTCAGCACTTAGCCCTGAAGAATTGATAAATCCGAAATCAACTTTAAGTGGAAATACACCCATAAAAAAAGAAACTTCCCATTGGTATTTGCCAATGCAAAATCATGAACAGTGGTTAAAACCATGGATTGAAAATGGGATATTGAATGGCGAAAATCATCATGACCCTAAAACTTGGAGAAGCCAAGTAATCGGACAATGCAAATCATGGATTGATGGAGGGTTACAAGCCCGTGCCATGACGCGTGATTTGGATTGGGGAGTAAAAGTGCCGGTAAAAGATGCTGATGGAAAAGTTCTTTATGTTTGGCTAGATGCTCCTATTGGTTATATATCAGCTACTAAAAAATGGGCTGCTGAAAATAATAAAAATTGGGAAGATTACTGGAAAAATGAAGACACTGAATTAGTGCATTTTATTGGAAAAGACAATATTGTTTTACATTGTATTATTTTCCCAATCATCTTAAAGGCACATGAAGGATATATTTTACCAACAAATGTCCCTGCAAACGAGTTTTTAAATTTAGAAGGGGAAAAATTATCTACCTCTCGTAATTGGGCAATTTGGTTACACGAATATTTAGAGGATTTCAAAGGGCAAGAAGATGCCTTGCGTTATGCACTTTGCGCTACTGCCCCTGAAAATAAGGATACTGATTTTACTTGGGCTGATTTTCAGGCTAGAAACAACAATGAATTAGTTGCCATCTTTGGAAATTTCATCAACCGTGTAGTGGTTTTAACAAATAAATATTGGGATGGAATTGTTCCGACTTGTAACACGCTTGATACTTATGATAAAGAGGTGTTAGAAAAACTGAAGGCATTCCCTGATAAAATTGGGGCCTCTATTGAAAAATATC
>JABJNS010000071.1 GCA_018664745.1 Flavobacteriales bacterium
AGCTGGCAACCATGTACCATTCTCATTGTAGTACCATTCCGTAGAATCAGAATTTGCATCTAGCGGAACATAACCTGTTGTAAAATTACAATTTATACCTTGAGCAGTAGTTGGAGAGTTTATTTGGCCTGAAAGGTTAAAAGTAGTTGTAAAAAACAGAATTAATATGAATATTCTTTTCATTATTTGTAAAATTTAAGGGCAAATATACCTAAATAAATTAACTAGATAGCTTATTAAAATCAAGCACTAAACCTGATTCAGCTAAATAGGTATTAGGAAAAGTAATTTTAGTTTCAAACAACAATTCATCAAGATTCCTATATCTTTGAGAAAAATGTCCAATCATCAAATGTTTTACGGCTGCTTTTCTAGCAATTGTAGCCGCATCAAAAGTTGTAGAGTGGCCAGTTTCCTTTGCTCTATGTGACAGCTCTTTTTTGAAAGTTGCTTCATGATACAATAAATCTACACCTTTAATTTTTTCAATCAAAGCTTCATTATACAATGTATCAGTACAAAAAGCATAAGAATGTGAAGGAGTATTTTCAATAGTTATCTCATCATTTTTCACTACTCTACCTTTTCCATCAATCCAGTCAGCCCCCTCTTTTATACTATTAAACTTCTCGTATGGAATATTTAATTTTTCTATTTTTTCTTTTGAAATTTTGCGTTTACTTTTCTTTTCTTCAAAAATAAACCCTGAACATTTAAGTGTGTGATTAAGCAAAACATTTCGCACACTTATCAGTTCATCTTCAAACAATATTTGTTCGTTATCTTCTGGTATAGGATGAAAAAATAAGGGGTAATTTAATTCAGTATTAGAAGCTGCCAATTGCAAATCAATAATAGCCTTTAACTCTTGATGCCCATAAATATGCAAATCTTTATTTCTACCTAAAAGATGCATACTATTAATCAAGCCGATTAAACCAAAATAATGATCACCATGTAAATGACTAATAAAAATATGATTAATCCTTTGAAAACTTAGTTGATACTTCCTTAACTGAACTTGTGTTCCTTCTCCACAATCTATTAAAAAAAACCGCTCATTTGCAGTTAGCAATTGAGCGGTTGGATGTCTTTCTACTGTAGGGACTGCTGAATTACACCCTAAAATGGTAAGTTTAAATGACATTAATTTACAACAACCATTCTTTTAGACACAATCTTATCGCCATTATTAATAGAGTATAAATACATACCATTTGCAAAATCATTAGCGTTAATTTGAATATCATTTACCCCACGGTCTGCAGCAACAATTCTTTCTTCAATTTTTTCACCTAAATAATTAAATACTGTAAAAGTTACATCAGCTGAATTTCCTGAAATAAATTGAATTTTAGCAGTATTCTGAACTGGGTTAGGATAAATACTTTTTAGTTCAAAAGTAAAATCATTAAATTGATTAACAACTGAAGTAGCATTAGTAACTTCAATATAATAATAATCAATTATATCATCTTGAGTTTGAATTCCCCAAGTACCAGCATCAACAGTAGTAGTTGTATTCATAACAATTTGATGAGAACCTATTTCTGCAACAGTTGGACTTGGAGAAATAAGCACTGCACAAGAAGTAGAACCTCCTGCAAAAGTACAATTAGCTGTCGCACAATCATAAGAAAAACTTGATGGCAAACCAGTAACACTAGTTAACTCAATTGTTTGAATAACAACAGGAATTGTTAACCCTACAAATACAACAGAAGTATCTAATGGAGAAACAATAGTAATTACTTCATTATAAGGTTGACCAACTATTGCATTAGGTAAACCTGTAGCACTATCAGGGTAAATTCCTGGAAGTGTAAATTGAGGGTCTGGTGTACATTGTGCTTGTGCTCCAACAAAAGCAATAGCCAACATAAGTGTAAGTAAAGTTTTTTTCATATTTAATTAATTTTGGTTTATAATTCTAATTGCCTTTCCATTTCATCCATTTCAATATAATCATATGCTTCTTGTAAAGTAGGAACAATTGTAAGTTCTTCATCAAATGAAAATTCACAAACAATTACAAAAGAACCTTTCATTTTTAAAATACTATCTGCAAATATAATAAATTTATCTTTGATATCCTCAGCTACTACAGGACTTACTCCTCTTAAATCAGCTATAAAATTTTTAATTTCAGAAGTGATTTTTAAATCTGATAAATTATTATCTTCTCCTAATTTAAACACTAAAGTTGATTCTTGAATATTCATTCTTCCTATTTATTTTTAATTTTACCTGCTAACAGATACAATACAGCCATGCGTATTGCAACACCATTTTCAACCTGGTCTAAAATAATTGCATGCTTTGAATCTGCAACATCTGAACTTAACTCTACACCTCTGTTAATTGGGCCAGGATGCATAATAGTTATTTCTTTTTCTAATCCATCAAGCACTTCCTTATCTATTCCGTAAACCATAGCGTATTCTCTTAAGGAAGGGAAATAATTTACATCTTGTCGTTCTAATTGTATTCTCAAAACATTTGCAACATCACACCATTTCAAAGCCTCTTTTAGGTTAGAGAAATGCTCTACACCTAGAGCATCTAAATGCTTAGGCATTAATGAGGAAGGTCCACAAACTTTTACTTCAGCTCCAAGTTTTTGCAAGCAATATATATTAGATAAAGCAACTCTTGAATGTAGAATATCTCCAACAATTACAACCTTTTTACCTTCAACTTTACCATATTTTTCTCTGATTGAATAAGCATCCAACAAAGCTTGTGTAGGATGTTCATGTGCTCCATCTCCTGCATTTACAATTTTAGCATCAATATTTCTTGATAAAAACACTGAGGCTCCTGGATTTGGATGACGCATTACTACTATATCAACCTTCATGGCTAATATATTATTTACAGTATCTAGTAAAGTCTCCCCCTTCTTAACAGATGAGGAAGCTGAAGCAAAATTAATAACATCTGCTGAAAGCCTTTTTTCTGCTAATTCAAAAGACAATTTTGTTCGTGTAGAATTCTCAAAAAATAAATTAGCAATTGTAATATCCCTTAAAGAAGGTACTTTTTTAATCGGCTGATTAATAATCTTTTTAAAATTATCTGCTGTTTTAAAAATCAAATCTATATCTGATTTCTTTAAATATTTTATACCTAATAAATGATCTACTGATAAATTACTCATTTTTCTGATTTAACCATTAATATTCTATCCTTTCCATTTATTTCTTTCCACTCAACTATTACTCTTTCTGATTCAATAGCATCAATTGTTCTCCCTACATAATTAGGTTGAATAGGCAAATGCCTACTAAACCTTCTATCGATTAATGTCAAGAGCTCAACTGACTTTGGCCTACCAAATGCCATTAAAGCATCAATTGCTGAACGGATGGAACGACCAGTAAATAGCACATCATCAATTAATACTACATTTTTACCTTCAACAGAAAGATTCATATCCATAACCTCTGGCACAATAGGCTCATCTCTTCTCATTAAATCATCCCTGTAAAAAGAAATATCTACATTTCCTGATTGAATAGGAGAACTTGGAATAAGAGTTTGAAGTTTAGTAATAATTCTTTTGCTTAAAAAAGTACCTCTAGGTTGAACACCTATAATTACAGTGTCTGTAAAATCATTATGATTTTCAATTAACTGCTGGCACAACCTTTCAATTGTAATCTCAATGTCATGCTGATTTAATATTTGTCTTTCTTCAATCATTGCAATACAAAAATAGCAAAAAAAAAGCCCCAAATTAATGGGGCTTTGAATTAATTATTCACCTTTCTCTAAATCCTTCTTCAGAGCGGATAGTTGATCCAAATCACCTAAGGTAGATTGCTTTTTATCATCTTCAAGTTTTTTCATCACTTTCTTAGCTGCAGAAGCTGATTTCTTTCTTTCTACCTCTAACTCTTCTTTAAAGATTGCAGTATGAGAAACTAAAATCTTTTTGTTCTCTTTTGAGAACTCTAAAATTCTAAAAGATAATGTTTCACCAACTACTATACTTGAACCATCCTCTTTTTCAGTATGTCTTTTTGGAGCAAAAGCTTCTACTTCATCAGACAATGCAATTACAGCACCTTTATCAAATACCTCTTTTACAATACCTTCATAGTCTGTTCCTTCTTTATATTGCTTAGCATAATCATCCCAAGGATTAACATCTAATTGTTTGTGTCCTAAACTGATTTTTCTATTTCCTTTATCAATATCTAAAACAATAACATCAAGCATTGCATCAACTTGAGTAAACTCAGCTGGATGCTTCACCTTCTTAGTCCAAGATAAATCAGAAATATGTACTAAACCATCAACACCTTCAACTAATTCAACAAAAATTCCAAAGTTTGTGAAGTTTCTCACTTTAACACTATGCTTAGAACCTACAGGGAATGTTGCTGCAATATCAGCCCATGGGTCTGGAGTCATTTGTTTAACACCTAATGACATTTTTCTAGTCTCTTTATCTAAAGTTAAAACTTGTGCTTTTACAGCATCACCTTTCTTATAGAAATCGTTTGCTGATCTTAAGTGAGTTGACCATGACATTTCAGATACATGTAGTAATGCTTCAATTCCTGCTTGTAATTCTACAAACACACCATAATCAGCAACAACTACAACTTTACCATCAACCTCATCACCTACTTTTAAGCTTTCATCTAAATTCTCCCAAGGATGAGAAC
>JABJNS010000072.1 GCA_018664745.1 Flavobacteriales bacterium
GCAGTTTCTTTTATTCTTGGGTGTATTTTATCTTTAGTTGGACCGGGTGCTTCTGATGCAAAAAGTTCCATCCCTCCAACACCAAGTAAAGGAAGTATGGCAATGGTTAATACAATAATTCCCATTCCGCCAATCCATTGAGTCATGCTCCTCCAAAATAAAATACTCTCAGGCATTTGTTCAATGTTGTTTAGTATGGAAGATCCTGTTGTAGTTAATCCAGAAATAGTTTCAAAAAAAGCATTGGTAGTTCCATCAAAAGCGCCACTTAGTAAATAAGGTATAGCGCTACAGATTATCATAGCAAACCAACCAATAGCTACAATTAAATAGCCTTCTCTTTTCTTTACTTCATCACTTTTTTTCTTTCGGGTAAGGTACTTGGTAAGCAGTCCTATTGCTAGAGTAATGATTGTTGATTGGATGAAAACAGCTTGCATTCCGTCATCATAATAAAAACTAAAAGGAATGGCAAGTGACATTAAGAATCCAGTAATGATGATAAGTGTTCCTACAACATTTAAAACTACCGATTTGTTAATGAGTTTTTTTGCCATTATCTATTGAAAGAATTTTTCAATTTTATGAATAGCATCATCATTAGTGAATACAATTGCTTTGTCGCCTTCAGCCATTTGGAACTCTCCAAAAGGAACAAACCCTTTACCATCTCTTACTACTCCAGCAATATTTACCATTGGTGGAAGGTTTAATTCTTTTAATATTTTGTGTGTTATTTTGCTGTTTGCCTTTACAGTAAATTCAATTACTTCAGCATCTAGGTTTAAGGTTGCAATGGCATTTACTTCTCCTTTACGGATGTATTTTAAAATGTCATTGGCAGCAATTACTTTCTTATTGATTAAAGTATCAATCCCTATATTGTGAGAAAGTTTGATGTAGTCAATATTTTCAACTCCTGATATAGTTTTACGAACGCCATGAGATTTTGCAACTAAAGATGAAATAATATTTGTTTCAGAATCTCCTGTTACAGCAATAAAAGCATCCATGTCCTCTATGCTTTGTTCTTCTAGTAAAGAAACATCTGTTCCGTCTCCATGAATAACTAATGTCTTTTTTAGTTTTAAAGCTATCTTATTGGCTTTTTCTTCATTTTGTTCAATAAGGGTAACATTGTACTTTCCTTCCAATCGTTCAGCAGTAAGTACGCCAATTTTACTTGCGCCTAATATCATCACATCTTTGATGTCAAAATCTTCTTGTCCACAGATTAAAGGAATTTCCTCATAACCTTTAGGGGTTGAGATAAAATAGACAATATCATCAGTTAAAAATTCAGTACGCGCTTGTACCATTACGGTTTCTCCATGCCTTAGTATGGATACAGGTTTGAAAGAAAGATTGTTGTGAAATTGTTTTGAATCTAAAACACAATTTCCTGCTAGTGGAGAGCATTCTGCTAATTGTATACTAAATACTGAAAGTTTACCCCCTTCAAAATCATAGTTGTCCAAAAAGGCTTCATGTTCTATAAGCTGATGAATTTCTTTTGCAGCAATTTCAACAGGTGAAATAACATGGTCTACTCCAATTTCTTTGTAGAGTGTACGCATATTACTTCCAATTTCTTCAAAATTACTAATTCTACTTATTGTTCTTTTGGCTCCTAGTTTTTTTCCTAGAATACAGATGAGTAGGTTGGTTTCTTCTGATGAAGTAGCGGCAATTAATAAATCGCATGATTTTACCCCTGCTTCAATTAAAACAGCAACATCTTTAGCATCTCCTTCTAAGCCAATAATGTCATTGTGTTGTTGGGCTTTGTCTAACCTTTTTTTATTATTGTCAATTAAATAGGTGTCCTGAGCCTCAGTTGCTAGCATATGTGCAATGTAAGAACCAACCTCACCAGCACCTGCAATAATTATCTTCATTTAGTAAATAATTTTTAGCAAAGCTAAGTGTTTTTTGGATAACAAAACAAATTTAATAGAATTTTACATCAATAATTTTACCCTCTGTTGAAAAAAAGACTGATTTTGTGTTCCTGTAAAAGGAATAGTTGTTATATATTTAGACTTCCTTAAAATCAGTAAAAATTGAATAAAAATTTTCAGATATTTCGTTCCTCAGCAGGTAGTGGAAAAACTTACACACTTGCTCTTAGTTTTATTGCTTTGGCATTGAAGGGAGGGCGATATGGTTATGAAGATTATTACCGTAAAATTTTAGCGATTACCTTTACCAATAAGGCAGCAGCCGAAATGAAAGAAAGAGTGTTAGAGTATTTAAATTGCTTAGCAAATCATGAGGATAAAGATGGTGTATTAGATTGGTTATTAGTTGAAACTAGTCTTGAAAAGAAAGAAATTTTTAAAAGGTCAGCTGTAGTGCATAAGCATATTCTACATCATTATGCTGATTTAGGAATTTCGACTATTGATAAATTTACTTATAAGATTGTAAGGACTTTTGCTAATGATTTAGGCTTATCGCATAATTTTGATTTGGAGATGGATACTTATAAAATTATACAGCCAGTTGTGGCTTTATTATTAAGTAAGATATCAGATGGTGGTGGTGGATTGTCTAATGCTTTAGTAAATTTTGCAATGCAAAAAGCAGAGGATGGAAAAAGCACTAATATTGAGAATGATCTGGAAATCTTTACTCAACAATTATTTAAGGAAGAGATAAGTAAGTATACTGATGGAAACTTGCTCACGGTAAGGGAGTGTATGCAGGTGAAAAAGGATTTGAAAATCCAGAAAGAGGCTTGCTTACAAAATATTGAAAAATTGGCGGATAATGTTTGTGTTTTCTTTGATGCAAATGGTTTAACAAAAGATCATTTTTTAAGAGGAACATATTTTAATCATTTTACGTTTAATGTGGGGCAGGAAAATAAGAAATGGATGCCTTCTGATGCGCTTAAGCGAAATATAGCAAAAGATATATGGTATGCTGATGGGAAGAAAACTGAAATAAAGGATTTAGTAGATTTGTTAAAACCTCAACTAAATCAGTTTTATACAGATTTAATAGTTTTGCTTACTGAATATAATTCTGTAAAAGCAATCTTAAAAAATATCTATGCTATTGCTGTCCTCAATGAGTTAATGGCAGAAATAAGAAATTTTAAAAAAGAAAATAATATTGAACAAATAGCAGAGTTCAATAAAAAGATTCATAAGGTGGTAACTAATCAACCTTCTTCATTTATTTATGAGCGATTAGGAGAACGATACAATCATTATTTAATTGATGAATTTCAGGATACTTCTCTTTTACAATGGCAGAATATCTTGCCTTTGATTGCAGATTCTTTGGATTATGGAAAAAGTTTAATTGTTGGAGATGGTAAACAGTCTATTTATAGATGGAGAGGTGGAGAGGTAGAGCAATTCTTTCAGTTGCCAAATATTTATAATGGTGATCAGTTACTGTATAAAAAAGATTGGGAAAATAAATTGAATACGCATTTCAATGAGGATAATTTAAAACATAATTTTAGAAGTAGGAAAAATATTATTGATTTCAACAATCAATTTTTTGAAAATACTAAAACATTACTTTCTGATAAAGTGATTGGTATTTATGATAAGCAAGAGCAAGGTAATTCCTTTGCTAAAGATGGAGGTTATGTACACATTGAACTATTCGGGGATAAGGAGAATAATTTCAAAGATTTAATTCTTGAAAAAATGGTTGCTGAAATTAAAAAGCTGAAAGCTGAAAATAATTATAGTTTTAAAGATGTAACCATACTTTGTAATAGTAAGAAAAGTGTAGCAATGGTAGCTGAAAGTTTATCTAATTCCAAAATCCCTGTTATTTCTAATGAAGGGTTGCTATTGAATAAATCAGTTAAAGTAAATGTTGTTATAGCTATTTTACAGTATTTACAGAATCCTAAAAGTGCAATTGCTAAAACAGTAATTACTGAATACTTATTTAATACTAGCTTGAAATTAGAAAATGCTCATACTTTAAATTTCAATTTAAAAACAGATGATGGCTTTTCCGCTATATTAAAAAAAGCATCTATTTTTATAAACTCTTCAATGTTAATGCAGGAGTCATTGTATGAAATGGTAGAGCAGATTATTCGAGTATTTAATTTTAAGGAAGATATTTATTTAGGATTTTTCTTAGATGTTGTTTTGTCTTATTCTGAGAATAAAGGGAGTAGTTTAACTGAGTTTTTAATCTGGTGGGAAGAAAGGAAATTAAAGGAGGCAATTGTTATTCCAGAAGGTACAGATGCGGTTAAGGTGATGACTGTTCATAAGTCTAAAGGATTGGCATTTAATGTTGTAATGATTCCTTTTAATTGGGAGGATAGAAAGAAAAATCAAGATATTTGGGTGGATACTTCCAATCACTTTAATAAGGATTTACCATCTGCTCTGATTAATGGAAATAAAGATTTGGAGCAGTCATATTTTCGTGATAAGTACCTTAATGAGAAAGAAATGTCATTGTTGGATAGTTTAAATAAACTTTATGTTGCAATGACAAGGCCAAAGGAAAGATTGTATATTTTCTCTAAGTCATTGCCAGATAAAATTCCTGAAGATTTCAAAAAGAAAGGAGATTTAAACTCATTTTTATATGCTTATGATGATGATTTTCCAATTCTAATTGGGGATGCTGATTTGATGCATGTTTATAAAGATGAAAGTAGTAATACTTTTTCAGTGAAAACACGTAATAAATTAGATTGGAGAGAAGTAATTTCACTGAAACATACTGCTGAAGAAATTTGGGATATTGAAACTGTAAATATAAAACGAGATTGGGGAAAGTTATTGCATTTAGCACTTTCTGATATTCATTATTTATGGCAGCAAGAAAGTGTAATTGACAAATTATATAAAGCTGGAAAATGTGTGAAAGAAGATTATGAAAAATTAAAATTAACGATCAGTGAGTTACTAAATCATACTGAAATTATTTCATATTTTACTGATGAATGGGAAGTGAAAACAGAAAAAGAAATTCTAATGGCGAATGGAAAGACTTACATTCCGGATAGGTTATTGTTTTCAAAAGATAAGGATGAAGTAATTGTGATTGATTATAAAACTGGAGCAGTTAAGGATAAACATGAAATCCAAATTACAGAATATGCTAATGCACTAAGGTTAATGGGCAAGGCCAATATAAAAAGAATACTGATTTACACTAATCCAATAAAAGTGCTTCCATTATGAAACCATTCTTAGAAAATATTGCAGATAGGTTACTAAGGAAATTTCCTGAAAGTTTGGAAGGGGTAGCTGTAGTACTTCCGTCTAAAAGAGCAGTTGTATTTTTAAAACATTATTTATCTCAAAAAATTACAAAACCTATATTTCTTCCAGAATTCTATTCTATTGAAGAATTTACAGAACAGCTTTCAGGATTACAAGTATTAGATAATATCTCATTGCAGTTTAAGCTATATCAGAGTTATATAAATCATCCTCCAAAAAAAATAGATTCATTTGATGAATTTTTAAAATGGAGTAATGTGCTATTGCATGATTTTAATGAGATTGATAGAAGTTTGGTAGATGCTAAATCTATTTATTCCAATTTAAGAAGTGTAAAAGAATTAGAAAGTTGGAGTGTTCAGGATTGGAGCTTGTCGGAGGGTAATTTAAGTACAATGCAAAGTGATTATATTAGTTTCTTTGAAGGAATGCTAGCTTGGTATAATGATTTCAATGCAGCTTTATTAAAAGAGAATTTAGCGTATCAAGGAATGGCTTATAAAGTTGCTGCAGAGCAAATTAATAAGGTAGATATAAAATGGAATAAGGTTTGGTTTGTTGGTTTAAATGCACTTACAAAATCAGAACAAGCAATCATTGATTTTTTAAAAAAAGAAGATGTTGCTCGAGTTTTTTGGGATGCTGATAATTTCTATTATAATAATCCTTTGCATGAAGCAGGAGGCTTTTTAAGAGAGCAGAGAAATAAATGGTCAGAGATTGATTTTAATGGTGTTGGTAATTATTTTGAAAAAGAAAAAGTAAATTTTTCTGTAGTTTCTTGCCCTAAAAATATAGCTCAATCCAAGGTAGCTTCTGAGGTGATAGGGGGTTTTTCAAAAGAAGATTTAGATAATAGTAATACTGCAATTGTTTTAGCTGATGAAGCGCTTTTGTTTCCTGTATTGCACAACTTGCCTTCTGCTATTAAACAGCTAAATGTCACTATGGGAAGCCCCCTTAAAAATACAACTTTGTTTGCTTTTATTGAGGCTATATTTAAATTGCAGATTCATGCCATAAAATATAAAAGGAAAGCTTTTTATTATAAAGATGTTATTGCTGTTATTGAACATCCCTATTTCACAAAAATTATGGATTTAACTTCTCTGTTAGAATTTAAAAGCTTCATAATAAAAGACAATATAGTATTTATAGGTAAAAGCAATATTGATTCTTATTTCAAAAAAGATAGTGTCGGTAAAACTATTTTTTCTATTTGGGAGAATGTAGATGATTCTTTATGTGTGTTTACTACAATTATTGAAGAACTAAGGTTGCCATTAGTAGGGAAAAAAGGATCTATTGAGTCAGAAGTGTTAGCTACTTTTTTTAAAAGTTTAATAGTATTAAAAAAGTTAATTGCAGAAAATAAATTTGAAATAGAGCTTAAAACATTGCAAATAGTAATGCAACAGTTAGTGGCTAAAGAAACTATTCCTTTTAAAGGTGAGCCTTTAAAAGGTGTACAGTTAATGGGTATTTTAGAAAGCAGAACTTTGGATTTTAAGAATGTTATAATGCTGAGTGTAAATGAAGGTAAGCTGCCTAAGGGAAAATTAGTAAATTCCTTTATTCCTTATGATATGAAGCGTTATTTTAATCTCCCTACCTATGCAGAGAGTGATGCTGTATTTTCTTATCATTTCTATCGTTTATTACAAAGAGCAAATAATGTAACACTAATTTATAACTCCGAAACAGATGATTTTGGTAGTGGGGAAAAGAGTAGGTTTATTACTCAATTGCTTTCAGAATATAATGGGGTTATTAAGGAACTAGTATATAAAGGAGAGGATTTGGAAGTAGTAAACTCACAATCTATTACGATTGAGAATATAGGTTTAGAAAAAGAAATAAAATTTTGGGCTGAGAAAGGAGTTTCTCCTTCAGCATTGAATAAATATACAAACTGTAGTTTGTCATTTTACTACCATTATTTAGCTAAAATAAGGGTAGATGATGAGGTAGATGAATATGCTGATTCTAGTACTATGGGGACAGCTATTCATAATGCACTAGATAAATGTTACCCTTTGGGAGTTTTGAGCGAACAATTTCTTAAAGAAAATAGAGAGGTAATCTTAAATGAGATTGAGAAAAATTTTATTGAGGTACTTTCTAAACAAAGTATGCAGGAAGGTAAAAATTATTTAAGCCTACAGATTGCTCAAAAATTGACTAGTGATTTTTTGAATTTAGAAATAGGATTACTTAAGAAAGCAAATGCCAATAATCAACAGATTAAAATTATTGGTAAAGAAGAGGAGTTGAATCATAAAATTATTATTGATGACATCACTTTTAAATTAATAGGAAAGGCAGATAGAGTAGATTTTGAAGGAGATACCCTTAGAGTAATTGATTATAAAACAGGGAAGGTGGAAGATAAGGAAGTTGCTTTTACAGAGTATGATGAACTTGTTGATGATCCTAAAAAAGCAAAAGCTTTTCAGTTGCTGATGTATGTTTATTTATATTTAAAAATGAATCCTCAATATGTTGGATTTGATGTTGTAGCAGGTAATTTCTCTTTTAAAAATTTAAAGCCAGGTTTGCTTAGGGTGGGTAAGAAAATAGGTAGAAATAAAAAAGAGGTTTTAAAAATAGATAATAACGTGTTAGGTGAGTTTGAGCAGCAGTTAGAAATTATATTATATAAAATATTAAATGATGATTTTAAACAAGCTCAAGATATAAAATCTTGTGAATGGTGTGATTATAAATCAATATGTAAGCGGTAATTTGTTAAAAACCTAAAGTCATCCAAAATAATTATGCAAAAGCTCTGCTTTCTTAGTGGGGCTTTTCTTATTTTTGTTTTTCAATTTTTTTAAGAAATCAGTATGAAAACATCAGCAGAATATATAGCATTAGAAGATAAGTATGGAGCGCACAACTACCACCCATTGCCAGTTGTTTTGGCAAAAGGTGAAGGCGTTTTTGTGTGGGATGTAGAAGGGAAAAAATATTATGATTTTCTATCTTCTTATTCTGCCGTAAATCAAGGGCATTGCCATCCTAAAATTGTGGATGCACTTAAGCAACAAGCTGATATATTAACCCTTACTTCTCGTGCCTTTCATAATGATACTTTAGGGGAGTACGAAAAATACATTGCCGACTATTTTGGTTTTGATAAAGTACTCCCAATGAATACTGGTGCGGAGGCAGTTGAAACGGCACTTAAATTGTGTAGAAAATGGGCTTACCAAAAGAAAGGTCTAACTCCTGATTCAGCAAAAATTATTGTATGTGATGGAAATTTTCATGGGCGTACAACTACTATTATTTCTTTCAGTAATGACCCAGATGCTAGGAAAGAATTTGGTCCTTATACTCCAGGGTTTATCAATATTCCTTATAACGATTTGGATGCACTTAAAGAAGCTTTAAAAGACCCAAATATTGCAGGATTTATGGCAGAGCCAATACAAGGAGAAGCAGGTGTTTTTGTTCCAGATGAAGGATATTTGAAAGGTGCGCAAGCTTTGTGTAAGGAGGCTGGGGTTTTATTTATTGCTGATGAGGTGCAAACAGGAATTGCTCGTACGGGTCAGTTATTGGCAGTAGATCATGAAGGTGTAAAGCCGGATGTTTTAATTTTAGGTAAAGCAATTTCAGGTGGAGTATTTCCAGTTTCTGCAGTATTAGCGGATGATGAGGTGATGATGTGTATTAAGCCTGGTGAGCATGGTTCTACTTTTGGAGGAAATCCTTTGGCAAACAAAGTTGCAATTGCAGCTTTAGAGGTGGTAAAAGAGGAAAAATTAGCTGAAAATGCTGAGCGTTTAGGAAAAATATTGAGAGATGAATTAGCTAATTTTGATAACGATATGATTACTTTGGTAAGAGGTAAAGGATTGCTAAATGCCATTGTAATAAAACCTAAAAACGGAAAAGAAGCCTGGGATGTTTGTTTAAAGTTAAGAGATAACGGATTATTAGCTAAACCAACTCATGGAGATATCATTCGTTTTGCACCTCCTTTAGTAATTACTGAAGAGCAATTAATGGACTGTATTGCTATTATTAAAAAGACGATACTTTCTTTTTAAATTTGAAGTGAAACTTCAGAGTTTCTACAGATTTCAAACTTATTTTTGCATAAATTTTTGAAGTGAAAAACTTTGTAATTATATTTTATATGCTTTCTTCTTATTTTTCTTTTTCTCAGAATCAAAAGGATACTATTGTGTTTGATAGAGATTTACAAGAAGTAACTATCTCTGCTACAAAAACATCTAAATTAATAGATGATTTACCTATTCCCGTTACAATAATCACCGAAAAAGAAATTCAAGAATTTAGTGCAAGTAAATTATATGATGTAATTACTAAGCAAACAGGCATTGTAAGTGTTACTACAAAAACAGGAACTGAAGGATTGCAGATGCAAGGTTTAGATGCCTCATATACTACTATCCTTATTGATGGTTTTCCAGTTATAGGAAGGTCATTTGGAACTTTAGATTTAAATAGAATTTCTGTAGGAGATATTGAAAGAATTGAAGTTATTAAAGGACCGTCTTCAAGCTTATATGGTTCCAATGCTTTAGGTGGCGTTATCAATCTTATTAGTAAGAAGCAGATTGATGATGGATCGATAATCAACACCTCATTAAAACATGCTTCTTATAATACAACTAACTCTAGTTTAGTTTACAAATACAAAGAAGGAACTTTTCAGCTTTCAAATTCCATTGATTATTATAAAACAGATGGCTATGACTTAATAGATACTGATTTACTTAGCACTGTTAATCCTTATTCAAATTACACCTTTCGCTCTAATTTAAAATATGCATTATCTGATAAACTTCTGTTAAATACTAATGGGCATTATTATAAGCAAGAACAAATAAATATTGCTACTGATTCAAGTTCTTTATTAAAAGGTGAAAGCAATATTAAGGAATGGAGTCTTGGTACTTCTGCAAAATACTTGATAAATTCTAACTTCAATCAGCAGCTAGAGATTTACAAAACTAATTATAGAGCTGATGAGTTTCTAAATACTGAGGATGGAGTGTTATATGAAGATAATTATTTCGACCATACATTATTGCAATCTGAGATGAAATCATCTTTCACTTACAAAGGATTAAATAGCATATTAGGATTTGGTATAA
>JABJNS010000073.1 GCA_018664745.1 Flavobacteriales bacterium
CTATGCACGTGAAAAAGGAATTAATGTAATTAATACTCCAGCAGCCTCATCAGCATCAGTAGCTGAACTTGTTTTTGCACATTTATTTGGAATGGTTCGTTTCTTATTCGACAGTAATCGTCAAATGCCAATGACAGGTGATGCTGATTTTAAAAGTTTGAAAAAATCGTATGCTAACGGTAGAGAGTTAGCTGGGAAAACTTTAGGTATTATTGGTTTTGGTCGTATTGGGCAAGAGGTTGCCAAAAGAGCAATCGGACTTGGAATGAAGGTTATGGCTCACGATAAATTTATTGAGGAAGTAAACATTACTTTAAACTTTTTTAATGGCGATAAAAAATCTTTTACTATTGAAACTGAAAGCTTAAAAGAAGTTCTTTCAAATTCAGATTTCATTACTCTTCATGTCCCAAAAATTGGAGATAAGGCTGTAATTGGTGCTGAAGAAATAGGAATGATGAAAACAGGTGCTGGAATTGTGAATGCTGCTAGAGGTGGTGTAATTGACGAAACTGCCTTAATGTTTGCTTTGGATAAAGAAAAACTAGCTTATGCTGGATTGGATGTATTTGACAATGAACCAACACCAAGTATACATATTTGCATGCATAATGCAATTTCACTTACGCCACATATTGGTGCAGCAACACTAGAAGCACAAGATAGAATTGGAACAGAATTGGCTGATCAAATTGCAACTCATTTTAATAAATAAAAATGGCTATTGTTCGTTCATTTAAAGCCATTCGTCCAACAAGAGATAAAGCAAATTTAGTAGCTTCTCGCTCCTATTTATCTTATTCTGATGAAACTTTAAAGGAGAAATTAGAACACAACCCTTTTACTTTTTTACACATTATTAATCCAGATTATAAGGATAAAATAAAATTGAAAGGAGTAGAAAAATTTAAAGCTGTAAAAGAAAAATTTAACAAATTTAAAGAGGCTGGTTTCTTAATAACTGAACCTTCTGAATCGTTTTATGTTTATCAGCAAATACACGGAAACCATTCATTTGAAGGAATAATTGGAGCTACTGCAGTTGATGATTATTTAAATGGTAATATAAAAAAGCACGAACATACGCTTACAGCTAGGGAAGAAATGTTCAAAAGCTACTTGGACACTACTGGGTTTAATGCAGAACCTGTTTTATTGTGTCATAAAGAAAATACAACTATAACAGCTATTATTCAGCAGTACAAAGGAACTAGAGCTGAATATGAGTTTACCACAACTAATAAAGTAGTTCATAAACTATGGTTAGTCAATAATACGGATGACATTGACACCATTACAAATGCTTTTGCCACAATTGATAATTTATATATTGCAGATGGGCATCATAGGTCAGCTTCTTCTGCTCTATTATCAGGAACAAGTGATAAAGAAAACAGTCAGTATTTTATGAGTTTCTTGATTGATGAAAGCCAACTGAATATCATTAATTTTAACCGATTAGTGAAGCATACTAATGGATTAAATGATTCAGAATTAATTGCTGAAATTGGTAAATCATTTACGGTAACAAAAAAAGGGAATACAATTTACTCCCCTACTTTGACGGATGAAATATCCATGTACTTAAGTGGTGATTGGTATTCCTTAATTGCAATAGCCAGCACAGTAAAACAAGATTGTGTAAGCAAGTTGGATCCTGCTATATTGTCGAATAACATATTAGCACCAATCCTTAATATTAAAGATGAGAAAACGGATAAAAACATAGTATTTGAAGCTGGCACAACTCCTCTTTCCGAAATTAAAAACAAAGTAGATTCTGGAGAATTTGCAGTAGCTTTTATCCTAAAGCCTATTCCTATAAATGCATTAAAAGAAGTAGCAGACAACAACTTGAGCATGCCACCAAAAAGCACTTATATTGAACCGAAATTACGCTCTGGGCTAATTATTTACCCACTAGACTAATGGCAATTGCTAGTAATTTAAAAGCAACACAAAACAGCTTACCAAAAGAGGTAACTTTAGTTGCTGTTTCCAAAACGAAACCCAATACCGCTATACTTGAGGCTTATAATGCTGGGCAAAGAATATTTGGAGAAAATAAAGTGCAAGAATTAGCTCAAAAGTCTGAGAAATTACCCAAGGATATCACTTGGCACATGATTGGGCATCTGCAAACGAATAAAGTAAAAATTATTGCTCCTTTTGTTGCTTTA
>JABJNS010000074.1 GCA_018664745.1 Flavobacteriales bacterium
AGCTTTAACTGGAGCGTATTTTTTTAAAGCATCTGTTACTTCAAGTGAACCAATATCGCCAGCATGCCAAATTTCATCAGCTTTTTCAAAATGTGGGAAAAAACGCTCATCCAGAGTATGATGAGTGTCTGAAAGCAGTACAATTTGCTTCATTTATTTTAATATTGTAACTATACCTGTATAAATAAATGGTTTATCCTTAAAATCATTTACTAGAAGAGAATACGAGTATACTCCATCTTGTACAAAATTACCATTAATTTTCCCATTCCATATTCCATTATCATCTTGAAAAATAATTTCACCCCATCTATCAAAAATAGTGATTGTATAATCTTTAGCACCATTAACAAAAGGTTTGAATGTATCATTATCACCATCATTATTTGGTGTAAATGAATTTGGAATAAATATTTGATACACAGGATTGATTATTAATGTAGCACTTAAACTATCTACACAATTAAATTGATTGTTCACCACGTAAATAACCTCATATTTGCCAGTATCAGCATAGGTGTGCCAAAAGTTTAGTTCATTAGCAAGTATTGTTCCATCTCCTAAATTCCATATAGTATTTTCTATATCAGTACTATTATTATTGAATAAAATATTTGGGTCGTCAATATTTGCAGGTTGAGGACTAAATGAGAACTCAGCATTTGGTGACGGGTTAATATTGATTATTTTTTCAATCGAATTACTACAATTAGTTAAGGTGTCTGTATAATCATATCCAATTAAATATTCTCCATTTTCTAAATTTTCAACATCAAAAAAGTTAGTGCTTTTTCCATTAATAAAATAATTTCCTCCTGAAGGGGTTCCTTCATTAAGCATGAAAGATGGGCTGCCTACACAAATGTCAGTTAAAGTAATATCTAATACAGGTAATTGATTTACAATTACATTAATAGTATCATCTGCACTACTTGAACAGCCTTCATCATCACTAACAGTTAATAAAATAATATCAGTAGTGAAATTAGGAGAAAGTTTTGGTTTTATTCCTTCAGGAATAAGTAAGCCAAGTGAATCAATAACATAAGGTTTTGCAATTGAATCGTTAATAATTACAGTATAAAGATTAGTTGTAGGATTATTAATATTAATACTTAATTCTGTTAAGTCATTTCTGCAAATAGGACTTTCAGCACTAAAACTGAGGAACACCTCATTAGCTTGATTTACCACTGCATTACTATCAAAACTACATCCATTTATGTCTGTCACTGTAAAGTTGTAGCTTCCCTCTGCTAAAGCAATAGGATTAAAGATCCCAAAATCTTCTGTGTATGGAGAAGTTCCTCCTGTAATATTTAAGTAAATTTTACCATCATTACTATTAAAACAATTTGCATCAATAATAGTAGTAGTAGCTGTTAGTGTATCAGGTTCATTAATGGTAATGTAATTATTTTTTACACAATTATTAGCATCAGTTACTGAGTAGGAGTAAGAACCAGCACTTAGTGCTAGGATATTTACATTGTTCCAATTTTCAATATAAGGTGAAATTCCACCGTTAACTTGCAAGAATGCTGTTCCATTATTTTCGCCAAAACAACTTACATGACTTAAGAGTTCATTTATTTGAATATCAGCTGGCTGAGTAATTATAGCATCTCCTTGTGCAGTACAATTATTACTATCAGTAATTACAAAAGGATGTATTCCTGCAGGAAGTGAGTTAGGATTTGCTACTCCCCAATCCTGAGTGTAGGGTGCGCCAGCTCCTGCAGAGATAGTTAAAGTTGCTGAGCCATCAGAAAGTCCAAAACAAGAAACTCTGAAAGTATCTACAATAATTTGCATAGCAGGAGGTTCAGTAATTGTAACTGATCCTTGTGCAAGACAGTTATTAGCATCTGTTATAATATAATTATGTGTTCCTGCATTTAATCCATTAGGATTACTTAACCCCCAATTAGTATTGTAAGCAGGAGTTCCTCCTGTAGTTGCTAATGTTGCAGTTCCATCAAAATATCCTCCACAGGTTGCATTAGTTGAACTTGCACTAACTAAAAGGGAGTCAGGCTCACTAATATTAATATTATTTGAATAAATACAACCATTGTTATCTGTAATAGTAAAAGGATAATTTCCTGCAATTAAAGCAGCAGGGTTTGCAGTACCAAAATCTTCAGAATAAGGAGCTGTTCCTCCGATTGTATTAAGTATGATGTACCCATTATCTTCACCTTTACAATTTACATTTACAGTAATAGGGTTAATTGCTAGAATATTTGGTTCTGAAATGGTAAGTGAATTTGTGTAAGTGCAATTATTCACATCTGTAATTGTGTAGCTATAATTACCAGCTAGTAAGTTAATGATGTCCTCAGTAGATTGACCATTACTCCATAAAAAAGTATAAACAGATGAACTTCCAAGAACCGTTAAATCAATACTACCTGTATTGTTTCCATTACAATCAACATTAATTTGTGTTGTTGAAATACTTGGTGCGCTTGGCTGAGTAATAGTTATTGTAATATTTTCTATACAAGAATTGTCATCACTTACCTGTACTGTATATTGTCCTGCAGAAAGATTATTGATATCCTGAGTTGTTTCATTTGTTGTCCAAACATAGGTGAAGGGAGAAGTTCCTCCGTTTACCGTTAAATCGATACCACCATCATTTCCACCATTGCAACTTACATCTGTTTGTGTGAAGCTTAATATTGGAGATGGAGGTTCAGAAATTGTAACGTTTAGTGTAGCTGTACAACCTTTATTATCAGTAACAGTAAGTAGATATATTCCACCTGAAAGATTATTCAAATCTTCAGTAGAAGAACCATTACTCCAATTATAGTAATAAGGAGTTGTACCTCCTGAAATTGTAACGTCTATGCTTCCATCAGCAGCTAGGCAATTGCTTACATTTATCTTGGTAAAAGATGCTGTAAGTAGGTTTGGCTCAGTAATAATAACGCTATCAGTATAAATACATCCGTTATTGTCTGTTATTTGATAATTAGCTGTGCCAGCTGATAAGGAAAGTGGATTGTTAACCCCCCAATTTTGAGTATAGGTTGGTGTTCCTCCATTTATAGTAAGAATGATAGACCCATCATTACCTCCATTACAACTTACATCTGTTTGATTTTCAGTAACCGATATAGGTGCGGGTTCTATAAGGGTAACGGAAGAATTAAATACACACCCATTAGAATCTGTAATACTATAATTATAAGTTCCTGCTCCTAATAATGATGGCGTAATAAATGTATTCACGCCTCCTATTAAAGTTTGATTATAGGGAGGGACATTAATAGTGTAGTCTGGTATTCCTCCATTAATGGTAAGGGAAATGTTTCCATCAGTTAGCCCGTTACAACTTATGCCAGAAGTTGAGGCAGAAGTATTAATAGCAAGTGGCTCAGTAATTGTAACATAATCGGTTAGTGTACATCCATTACTATCTGTAATATCTACAGAATAATTTCCTGCTGAAAGGCTAGCGATACTGTCAGTTGTAGATAAATTATTCCATAAATAAGTTGCTGTTATTCCATTTGTATTAATACTTGCCGTTCCGTCATTTGCACCATTACAACTTATATTAGTACTACTAACAGAAGCAGTAAAAGCAGCAGGTTCAATTACAGTAAAGGACTGTGTGTTAGAACATCCAAATGAATCTGTAACAAGTACATTATATACACCTCCTGCAAGGTTAGTAATATTTTGCAAAAAGTCTCCAGTATTCCAAAGATAGGAGTAAGGGCCGTGTGTTCCTGTAACAGATAGGTTTATGTTACCATCATTCATTCCATTGCATGAAACATTTGTAATTGTACTAATAATAGAATCATTAAGACCAGTTGTTAAATTAATAATATAAGTAATGTTAGTAGAATTAGGCAAAGGGCAGTTGTCATCATTAATTATGATATTTAGTATATAGGGAGATCCTGCAACATCAGCAAGAGTAGGAATCCAGTTAAATATTCCCATTACAGTATCTGAACTCAAGGCAAGTATTGGATTAGTCGTAAATGTAGCGCCATTAGGTAGTACAGAATGACTCATTTCTAAATTATTTGTAGAATAGGCATCTGTAGTAAA
>JABJNS010000075.1 GCA_018664745.1 Flavobacteriales bacterium
AAAACTTACTAACATCTTAAAAAGTCAGTCTAAAACTAAAGGGCTGACTTTTTTGTTTTCCTAAATTTACGGTTATTATTTTAATGTAGTAAAACGACTCTATGTACCTAATATTCGATACGGAAACCACAGGTTTACCACAAAACTGGAAAGCACCTTTAACTGATTTTAACAATTGGCCAAGGTGTGTACAGTTGGCATGGCAGGTGCATGATGTTGAGGGGAAATTGGTTGAAGTAAAAAACTACATCATAAAACCTGAAGGATATGATATTCCTTTTAATGCAGAAAAAATACACGGAATTTCTACTGGCCGTGCCAATAAGCAAGGAATGCCATTGGTTGAGGTATTGGCAGAGTTTGTAAAGGATGTTGAAAAATGTAAATTTGTTATTGGTCACAATGTTTCTTTTGACAACAGCATAGTAGGTTGTGAATTATTAAGGAAAGATATGCCAAATCTGTTGGCTGATTTCCCTGCTTTGGATACCAAAGATGATGCAACTAATTTTTGCGCTATCCCTGGAGGTAGAGGAGGTAGGTTCAAGTGGCCATCTTTAACGGAATTACACACTAAACTTTTTGGAGAGGCTTTTGCTGAGGCTCATAATGCATCAGCTGATGTAGAAGCAACTGCTAGGTGTTTTCTGGAGTTAATTCGTTTGTCCGTTATTCCTTTTGCTAAAGCTGGAATGACAGCTGATGAACTAAGAAATTATCAAGAAATCAATTCTACTCCTTTTGAGTTGATTGGCTTAAATATTGAACCGTACAGCCCAATAGCAACAACACAATCAGCTGATGAAGTTATTGTTGAGGATGAGATTGAGGAAGTAAATGAGATTTCAGAATCTCCTTTTGCACATTTGCATGTGCATTCCCAGTTTTCCATATTACAAGCTACAACTGATGTAAAGGCTTTGGTAAACAAAGCTGCAGAAATGGGAATGCCTGCTGTAGGTATTACCGATCATACCAATATGTTTGGGGCATATAAATTTGTTGATGCAGTATTAAATCATTCTATAAATGAGGGTTTGGAAAAAGGGGAGACTCCTAAGTTAAAAGCAGTACTGGGTTGTGAGTTGAATGTTTGTAAAAACCATGCTGATAAGTCAGTAAAGGATTATGGGGCTCAAGTTCCATTTCTTTGTAAAAATAAAAATGGATTTCATAATTTGGCAAAACTATCTTCTTTAGGAAATGTAGAGGGGTTTTATTATGTTCCTAGGGTAGATAAAGAATTGATTGCTGCACATAAGCAGGATTTAATTGCCTTAACAGGTAGTACTTATGGTATAATTCCTAACCTTATTTTAAATGTAGGAGAGGCACAAGCTGAAGAAGAATTCAAGTGGTGGCATACTACTTTTGGTGATGATTTTTATGTAGAAATTAATCGTCATAATTTGGATGAAGAACGCCATGTAAATAAGGTGCTGATTGCTTTTGCAAGAAAGTATGATGTGAAGATTTTGGCGTCCAATAATGTGTATTATTTGGATAAAGATGATGCTAATGCACATGATATTTTATTGTGTGTAAAGGATGGAGAACAGCAAGGAACACCAAAAGGAACAGGTAGGGGTTACCGTTATGGTTTTCCTAATGAGGAGTTTTATTTTAAATCTTCTGCTGAGATGAAAGCACTTTTTGCTGATTTACCTGAGGCAATTGATAATATTACGCATTTAATTGATAAGATAGAACCCTATACTTTGGCGCGTGAAGTATTGTTGCCAGAGTTTGATATTCCCCAAGAATTTGTAGATGCTGAGGACAAAGTAGATGGTGGAAAAAGAGGGGAAAATGCTTACCTAAAACACCTTACTTATGAGGGGGCAAAGGAGCGTTATGTTGAAATTACTGATGAGATAAAGGAGCGTATAGATTTTGAACTTAAAGTGATTGAAAATTCAGGGTATCCTGGATATTTTCTGATTGTTCAGGATTTCATTCGTCAAGCACGAACTATGGATGTTTCTGTTGGTCCTGGTAGAGGTTCTGCTGCTGGTTCAGTAGTTGCTTATTGCACAACTATCACTAATGTTGATCCTATTAAGTATGACCTACTTTTTGAGCGTTTCTTAAATCCTGAGCGTGTATCCTTACCTGATATTGATATTGATTTTGATGATGAGGGAAGGGGGCGTATTATTGATTGGGTAGTGAATAAATATGGAAAAGAAAATGTAGCTCAAATTATTACTTATGGTACTATGGCTGCAAAGTCCTCTATTCGAGATACGGCTAGAGCTTTGGATTTACCACTATTTGAAGCAGATAGGGCAGCAAAACTAGTTCCTGATTTTACTTCCTTGGGTAAAATTTTCTCCTGGGATGAAAAAACTTTAAAAGATAAAGTAAAAGGGGATCAAGTGGGAGGAG
>JABJNS010000076.1 GCA_018664745.1 Flavobacteriales bacterium
ACTGAGCTACTCTCGCATTACCATTTGTTTGGTGTGGGGAGAACAGGATTCGAACCTGTGAAGGCGTAGCCAGCAGATTTACAGTCTGCCCTCGTTGACCGCTTGAGTATCTCCCCCATGAGCCGATAGAGGGACTCGAACCCACGACCTGCTGATTACAAATCAGCTGCTCTAGCCAGCTGAGCTATATCGGCTTATATTAAATTAATGTATATTTAAATGAACTATCCCCTTTAAAATGGGCTGCAAATTTATTAAAGTTTTTAATACAACCAATTAAAAAGAAAAGTTTTTTTTAAATATTTAAATCGAGAAGATTTTTGAGCTTATTTTTCCTTGTGTTTCAGGATTTGTTTACGCAAAGCTTGGGAAGCTAAATCAGCTGATTCTTCAAAAGAATCAGCTTGTTTTTTTGCAAAATATTCACCCAATGAAGAATGAAGTTTAATTTCGACAATCTTATTATCATAAGACTCTGGCTTATCCACCTTTAAATATACATCAGCATTAATAATACTATCATCTATAGAAATCAGTTTTTCAACCTTTCTATTTATAAAGTCTTTTAATTCTTTGTCTGCCGAAAAATGAACTGCTTGTATTTGAATATTCATAATATATTATTTTACGCTCTTGGATGAGCTTGTTTATAAACTGTTTTTAATTTTTCAATGGTATTGTGAGTATAGACTTGAGTAGCACTTAGATTTGCATGCCCCAACAATTCCTTTATTGCATTAATATCAGCACCATTATTTAACATATGTGTTGCAAATGTATGCCTTAATATATGTGGACTTTTCTTATTCACGCTACTAATTTCGCCTATACACTTGTTAACTAGACGGTACACTAGTTTAGTATACAATTTCTTCCCGTCCAAATTAGTAAAAAGAAACTGATTTTGTTGATTTTTTTCAATAAAATTACTTAACCCCACTAGCACACTAGAAGATAAAGGAATAAGTCGCTCCTTATTTCTCTTCCCTAAAACCTTAATTAATTGGTTTTGAAAGTCAATATCGCTAATTTTAATATTTATAAGTTCTGAAAGACGAATACCAGTAACATAGAATAGCTCTATTATTAACTTATTTCTTTCTCCAATAAAACCTCCTTCAAACTGCACCTCATTTAATAAGGATTCAATCTGATCTTCTTCTATAAAAACAGGTAGTCTTTTTTTGGATTTTGGAGCAACCACCTTCATCATAGGGTTTTCTACAATGACTCCTTCCCTTATTAGGAATTTAAAATAGGATTTTAAAGTGGATATTTTTCGATTAACTGACCTAGGATTTACTCCTTTTTCTAACAAAGAAGCTATCCATGTTCTGATTATCTGAAAACGAACTTCATCAATATCATCAGTAATTTGGAATTCATCAGCAAGAAAAGTGGTAAACTGATTTAAATCGGTAGTATATGATTTTACAGTATGCTCAGAAAATCTTTTTTCAGAAGATAGATATATAATGAATTTATTTTTGGACATAAAAAAACCTTTAAACTTGTAACGAAATTACAAATAAAAAGGTTTTATAATTATAAAAAATTATTTTTTATTCCATATCTCTAAGAAGCGCCTCAGAGTATGCTGCTTTTTGCATCTTAACACGATTTCTTTCAGTCGGTTTTATGTACTGCTTTCTAGCTCTTAATTGTTTTAAAGTTCCTGTTTTTAAGAATTTTCTTTTGAAACGCTTAAGGGCTCTATCAATATTCTCTCCGTCTTTTACTGGTATTACTAACATATTTCTTTTTAAATTTGGGCTGCAAAAATATAAATAACTTTGCAATTAACAAACATTATCCTATAATTTGTTTTGCAATTACTAATTTTTGTATTTCTGAGGTCCCTTCACCAATAGTACACAGCTTAGAATCACGATAAAAACGCTCCACCGGAAAATCCTTAGTGTAACCATAACCACCTAGAACTTGCACAGCATCAGTCGCTACTCTTACTGCTACTTCTGATGAATAATATTTTGCCATTGCTCCTTCCAAAGTCATACGCTCTCCTCTATTTTTTTTATCAGCAGAATTGTAAATTAATAGTTCTGAAGCCTCAATTTCAGTTGCCATATCGGCTAATTTGAACGCAATGGCTTGAAACTGTGCAATTGGCTTACCAAACTGCTCACGCTCTTTTGCATATTGTTTAGCAGCATAATATGCTCCTTTTGCAGTGCCTAATCCTAAGGCTGCAATGGAAATTCTACCACCATCCAACACCTTCATAGCCTGAATAAAACCATCACCTACTTCTCCTAAAATATTTTCTTCTGGCACACGACAATTATCAAAAATAAGTTCAGCAGTTTCTGAAGCTCGCATTCCTAATTTATCTTCTTTTTTTCCTGAAGTAAAACCAGGAGTACCTTTTTCCACCACAAAAGCAGTCATTCCATGAGAATCACCTTTTTCGCCCGTTCGCACTATAACTACTGCAACATTACCTGAAATAGCATGGGTAATGAAATTCTTAGCTCCATTTAACACCCACTCATTACCATCCTTAACTGCAGTAGTTGACATCCCACCTGCATCTGAACCTGTATTATGCTCAGTTAATCCCCAGGCACCAATCCACTCAGCAGAAGCAAGTTTTGGCAACCATTTATTCTTTTGCTCTTCATTTCCGAATTGTAAAATATGACCTGTACACAAAGAATTATGTGCCGCCATAGAAAGTCCAATTGAAGGATCTAAAATTGATAACTGCTCAATAGCCGTTACATATTCAGTATATGAAAAACCAGAACCACCATATTCAGTAGGGACTAACACTCCCATCAAACCCAACTCTCCTAACTTTTTAAATACATCAACTGGAAAAGTTTGATTATCATCCCACTCACGCACAAAAGGAGTAATATTTTGTTTTCCAAACTGCTGAATCATATCAGCAATCATTTTTTGATTTTCGTTAATTGTAAAATCCATTTAATATTTTTTTAAACTAATTATTTCTTTTGAATATTTTGCTAATTTCTCATTCCCTTTTAGAAAATCCAAACTAATAACAAAAGCAAAACCAGCAACTTTTGCTCCTAACTGTTGTATTAATTCTGATGCAGCACAAGCTGTACCTCCAGTAGCCAATAAATCATCATGCACTAATACATTCCACCCTTGCTTTATATCCGATTTATGCACTTCTACTTCAGCTGAACCATACTCCAAATCGTACTTATACTTTAAGGTTTCTCCTGGCAATTTCCCAACTTTTCGTATTGGAATAAAAGGGACGCCCATTTTATTAGCCAACAAAAAACCAAACAAGAACCCTCTACTTTCTACACCAACAATTGCATCAATTTTGAGATGCGACAATTCAGCAGTAAAAGCATCAACAATCTGAGAAGACAACTCAGGGTTTAACAACAAAGTTGTAATATCCTTAAAGTTAACTCCTACTTTTGGAAAGTTAGGTACCTCCCGAATTGCTGCATCTAATTTTTCGCTAATCATGGGTTTTTAAATAGGGTGCAATTTTACGAAATAATTCAGGGCTAATCGGTTTGATTTTACGAATATCTTTAAGCTCTTTAAAATCGCCATGTTGTTTGCGGTAATTCACAATCATTTTTGCTTGCTTGTAATTCAAGTACGGATGAACTTTCAATTTTTCCAACTTAATTGTATTCACATTAATCTTCCTTATATATAATGTGTCAATGGAAGTTTGTTTTTTCAACTTTTGAATTTCCAAATTTTCTAAACCCCATATTTCAGTGAATTGAGTATAATCCCTAAACCCTCCTAATTCCTTTCTGTACTTTAAAATTTGTTTAGCATAAAATGGACCAATCCCACTTATGGATACGAGTTGTAAACTATCTGCCTGATTCAGTTCAACTATTTCCTTTATTGCTTTTGGTTTCTCAAGCCCACCCCTAACCCCTCCCAAAAGGGGAATGGTTGTAGGAATTGAGATATACTTTTCAATCCTATTGTAAAATTCATCACTGATTGCAAAGCAATCTTTTAAATCTGTTTTAGTTTTAAAAGTAGCTCCACTTTTTTGGAAATTTCTAAGTGTATTTAATCTTTTTTCAGACAAACCTAAAGCCAACCAACCTTTATCATTTAAAGTATTAGGATTAAAATAGAAAAGCGAATCTTTTTGTTTTTCAATAATAGGTTCTTGCTTATATTCCAGTTCAGCAAGTGCTTTTTCAAAAGCAGAAAAATCAGTTTTACTTTCTTGTTTTAATAAATATGAAAACTGATAAAATAAAACCAGTAACAATAAAAGACAAGAAAGGAGCAAAATACCATTTCGCTCCTTCTTATTAAACTGAAAATAGTCTTTTAATTTTCCAATCACTATTTGAATTTTTTAATCACTCCTGTTTTTAATTTATCAAAGTAAGTATCTAAATCCAAACGAACTTCCTTAGATAGAATAAGTAATCCTAAGATATTTGGAAAGGCCATAGCCAATATCATCATATCAGAAAAGTCGAGTACTGCCCCTAGTTTTACGGAAGAACCAATCACAATAAAAATAAGGAATAATAATTTATACGAGTATTCTGAAAGTTTACTTTTTCCGAATAAAAACTCCCAAGATTTAAGACCGTAATATGACCAAGAAACCATAGTAGAAAAAGCAAACAGGAATATTGCCACCACTAATAAATAAGGGAACCAAGAGAATACTGAACCAAAAGCCTGAGAAGTCATTTGAGCACCTTCCACCCCTTGCACATCATGGAAACCTGTAATGATTAATACCAAAGCCGTCATAGTACAAATTACAACTGTATCAATAAACGGTTCCAACAAAGCAACAATTCCTTCCGAAACTGGCTCGTTAGTTTTAGCTGCCGCATGGGCAATAGATGCTGAACCAACCCCTGCTTCATTAGAGAAAGCTGCCCTTCTAAACCCTTGAATCAACACCCCAATAACACCACCAAAAGCAGCATCAGGAGCAAAAGCACCTTTGAAAATCATGACAAATACATTTCCTATTTCTGTTATATTTAATAAAATGATAATTAATGCCGTTCCAACATATAATGCTGCCATAAAAGGAACAACTTTTTCTGTAACATTTGCAATAGACTTTATCCCACCAATAATTACTGCACCAACTAAAATAGCTAAGATTAAACCAAACATTGGTCCGTTACCCGCCAAAACAGGAAACTGCCCTGAAAGTTGTGCGTAAGCTTGGTTCGCTTGGAACATATTACCACCACCAAAAGAACCACCAACACAAAGGATTGCAAAAAGGACTGCCAATACTTTTCCTAATCCTCCCATCTTATACTTTGCTAAACCATCACGCAAATAATACATAGGCCCTCCAGAAACTTCTCCATTTGCATCTATCTTACGATATTTAACACCTAATGTACATTCTACAAATTTAGCTGACATACCAAGTAATCCTGCTACTATCAACCAAAATGTAGCCCCAGGACCACCAATAGAAATAGCGATAGCCACCCCTGCAATATTACCCAAACCAACAGTTGCCGAAAGGGCAGTAGTTAAAGCTTGAAAATGAGAAACCTCTCCTTTATCATTAGGATCATCATAATCTCCTTTAACCAAACCAACAGCATGTTTAAATCCTCTAATATTGATAAACTTCATTTTAAAAGTAAAATAAATAGCCCCAAAAACTAACCAGATTACAACAATAGGCACATCAGCCCCTACATCAAAACCAAAGAATTTAATTGGGTCCCAAAATATAACAGGAACTAAATAATTATCTACTAAGGGTTTGAAAAATCCATCAATAGTTTCGCTTAAAGTTTCTGCTTGTACTGAGATAAAAGAAGTCATCATAGCAGTGAATAGTAAAAGTTGTTTTTTCATATTATTGTTTTAATTGTTCATCTATTAGAGCAAGGCACTCCTCAAAACTATGAGGATTATACCCCAAAACCTGTCTTGACTTATCCAAAACAAAACCTGTTTTAGGTGGTCTTCCTGCCGTTTGATTTAAAGTAGCTGTACTAATTTTATTTAAATTTTCTGTAGTATTTCCATAGTG
>JABJNS010000011.1 GCA_018664745.1 Flavobacteriales bacterium
CCTGCAGTAATTGCCCCACCGTAAGGTCCTCCTAAGTTTTTAATATCTGCAATATCTGATTTAATCAATTCGCCATAATCCTCCCAAAAAGGAAATTCTGCTAAGCGCTCATGTACTTTATCACCAACTTTCTTTAATTCAGCATGTTCTTCTTTAGCGCCCTCATGCATACTTACAAAACCATAATGTCCAATGGCAGCTACTGCCGCTCCTGTTAATGTTGCTAAATCAATTACTAATTCTGGTTTGTATTTTTTTGCAAAACTAAGTGCATCAGCAAGTACCATTCTACCTTCAGCATCAGTGTTTAATACCTCTACAGTTGTGCCGTCATACATAGTAATTACATCACCAGGAGCATAAGCATTCCCAGATGGGCGATTATCAGTTGCAGGTAGCAAAGCAATAACATGTTTATCTAATTTGTTGGCTGAAATGGCTTGCATAGCACCAATTACGGTACCTGCACCCCCCATGTCAATTTTCATTAAATCCATAGAGTTGGCTGTTGGTTTTAAACTTAAACCACCAGTATCATAAACAATACCCTTCCCAACTAAAACGATAGGTTGTTTGTTAGTTGCGTTTTTTGGATTCCATTCCATAATAGTAAAGGTTGGCTCATCAATACTTCCTTTATTTACCGCCAAAAGTCCTCCCATTTTTAACGCTTCAATTTTCTTTTTATTGAAAACAGTAATCTTCATTCCATTTTCTTTTCCTGATTGAACAGCAGACTCAGCAAGTTCTTTAGCAGTAAGGTGGGAAAAAGGCTCATTGATAAGGTTTCTGGTAAGGTAAACAGCAGCAACAGTATTTTCTAGTTCTTTAGCATCATCTTCAGAAACATGGCTTAGAAATATAGTTTCTAACTTGTTTGGTTTTGGATCGGTTTTGTGCTTTGTAAAAGTGTAGTTAGATAATGCTAATCCTTCAGCAATTAAAAGCCCTTCATTAAGGGATTCCTTGTTAAAGACAAGAGAAATACATTTGTTATCCTTTACTAAATCATGTAGTTTATCCCCTAAAATCCTACAATTTTCAGCATGTTTATTGCTATCCGTTTCTTCTTTTATCTTTACAAAATGGATAAATCGATTTAAATGGTTTATGCTAACAATTTCTTTATTATTTATATGTTTTTTAAGGTATTCTAACTCCCCTTCTCTTAAAAAAATGTTATTACTATCTGAGCTTTCACTATAAATATGAATGATATTTCCTTCAGAACTTAAATCAATCTTATTTGCAGTTGCTTTTTTAATTGTAGTCTTCATAATATTGTGTAATTTTGAACGCACAAAACTAAGTAATTTTATGGATAGTAAGCTATTGCTTGAAAGGGCATTGAAAAAAGAATTTTTATCAGCTGAGGAAGGTCAGTATTTGTATGAAAATGTACCTACTGCTGACTTAATGTGGGTGGCAAATGAACTAAGGCAAATGCAAGTGCCTGGTAATGTTGTTACTTGGCAGATTGACCGTAATGTAAATACGACTAATGCTTGTACTGCAAATTGTAAATTCTGTAATTTTTTCCGTCATCCTAAGCATGAAGAAGTATATGTAACTGACCTAGAAACTTATAAGGTAAAAATAGAAGAAACCATTAAATTTGGAGGCGATCAGTTATTATTACAAGGAGGACATCACCCAGGGTTAGGTTTGGATTATTACACGAAACTATTCCGTGATTTAAAAGCACTTTATCCGAACATGAAACTGCACGCATTAGGGCCACCTGAAGTTGCACATATTTGTAAGATTGGGGGGCATACGCATGAACATGCTCTTACTGAATTGAAGAAGGCAGGAATGGATAGTATGCCAGGAGCTGGAGCCGAAATTTTAAGCGACAGAGTTAGGCGTTTAATTTCCAAAGGGAAATGTACTGGGCAAGAGTGGTTAGATGTAATGAAAGTAGCCCATAAAGTAGGGCTTACAACATCAGCAACAATGATGTTTGGTCATATTGAAACGATAGAAGAACGCTTTGATCATTTAGTAAGAATAAGAGAAGTACAAGCGCAAAAACCTGAAGGAGAAAATGGGTTCTTGGCCTTTATTGCTTGGCCGTTTATGGATGATGGTACACTATTGCAAAGAGTGAAAGGAATAAATAATAATACTTCAGCTGATGAGTATATGCGTATGGTTGCCATTAGTAGAATAATGCTACCGAATATTGTGAATATTCAAACTTCATGGCTTACGGTTGGTGCAGATACTGCACAACTTACTTTGCATGGAGGAGCAAATGATATGGGTTCAATCATGATTGAGGAAAATGTAGTTTCGGCTGCAGGAGCACCCCATAGGTTTACGGCCAATAGCATACAGGAATGTATAAAAGAAGCAGGGTTTGAGCCACAACTAAGAACTCAGCATTATGTGGAAAGAGAAATGCCAGAGATGGAAGAGCAGGTAATTGATTATTAATATGTTTACTGGAATAATAGAACAAATAGCTGAGGTAGTAAAAGTAGAAAGTGAGGGGAGTAATGTTCATATTACTTTAAAATCAGCTATTACTAATGAGTTAAAGATAGACCAGAGTGTGGCACATAATGGCGTATGCCTTACGGTAGTTGCTATTAATGATGATGAATATACGGTTACGGCCATTAAGGAAACCTTGGAAAAATCCAATATTGGTTTGCTGGAAGTAGGTAGCAAGGTAAACATGGAAAGATGCCTAAAAGTAGGAGGGAGGATTGATGGACATATGGTACAAGGTCATGTTGATCAAATAGCAAAGTGTGTAGAAGTTAAAGAAGAAAAAGGTTCGTTCGTATATACTTTTAAGCACAAGCAGACAGAGGGTATGACAGTAGAAAAAGGATCAGTTTGTGTGAATGGGGTGAGCTTAACGGTTATTAACTCAAAGGACACTTCTTTTTCGGTAGCGATAATACCTTATACGCATGAACACACTAATTTTCATGAAATTGAAGAGGGAACAGTAGTGAATATAGAATATGATATACTAGGAAAGTATATATCAAAAATGTTTTTAAACAATATATAAAAGATAAAAATGAAACCAACATTATTAATTTTAGCAGCAGGAATGGGAAGCCGTTATGGTGGCCTAAAACAAATTGATGGAATTGGCCCAAATGAAGAGCCAATTATTGAGTACTCAATATATGATGCCATTAATTCAGGATTTGGAAAAATAGTATTTGTTATCAGAAGAGAGTTTGATGAGGCTTTTCGTGCTCGCTTTGATAAGTTTGCCGATAAAATTGCTATTGAATATGTGTACCAGCCTGTAAATGTAAAAGTGGAAGGAATCACAACTATTGAGCGTACAAAACCTTGGGGAACATCACATGCTGTGCTAGTGGCAAAAGATGTAATAAACGAACCCTTTGCAGTTATTAATGCTGATGATTATTATGGTGCTGGGTCGTTCCAATTAATTGCTGATTTCTTAACTAAAGACTGTTCGCCATCATTGATGGCAATGGTAGGCTATACTTTGCACAATACCTTATCCGAACACGGTACAGTAAACAGAGGAGTGTGCCAAGTAGATGATAAAAACAACCTTGTTGAGGTGATTGAAAGAACAAAAATTGCAGCCCAAAATGGAGTTGTTAATTATAATGTAGGAAGTGATGAGGCGCTTGGAACAGTAGATAAAAATGTGCCTGTTTCCATGAACTACTGGGGTTTCCATCCTTCAATATTCAATGAAATTGAAAAAGGATTGCATGCTTTTATGAGGGAAAATCCTGATAACCCAACTGCTGAATATTACATACCCAATATTGTTACAAATATGATAGTAAGTAAGCAAATGGCTGTGCGTGTAATTCCTACTGATGATAATTGGTTTGGGGTAACTTACAAAGAAGACAAGCCTATGGCAGTTGCTGCAATTACTAAGTGTATTGCTGATGGTGTTTACCCAACAAATCTTTGGAGTTAAGAGCAATAATTAGTTTACTATAAATAAAAAAGGGCTGATAAGTCAGCCCTCTTTTCTATTCTATTTATATGTGTGAAATCAATTTATAGCTTAACTTCTGGAGGGCATTCTTTTGTAAGAAAACGGTAGTTAATTCCAATTGTAAATTGGTTTTGAGAGCCAACCTGTGTTCCATGTAAATATTGATAAACTGGAATTTCTGAAGTTGCAAAAAAGGTAAGTCCGTTTTGAGAATAACTTATCTGAGGAATAAAGAATGCCTTATTACTTCCAGTTGAAATAGGGTCAATACTATAATTACCTAATAAATCAATATTTTCTGCAGCTTGAATTTTACCAACATGTTCTAGTTTCAATTGTGTGGTTAGTCCCCACTTTCTGAAAAATGTTTTAGAAGCAAACAATCCTAAACTTGAGTAATTACCGAACTTTATACCTAAAGAGTTAAAGCTCTTTTTAACATGTAAGGCACTAATGAATAATCGTAATTTTCTTTTTTGATATTCTCTAAAAATGAATGAATAGAACATTAAATCATTTGACCCATTTGTTGTTTGTACTAAAGGTGCGTTTATAGAATACTGATCTTTTTCTGGAAATCCTGGAGCATATGCAGATGCGGCAGTAGTAAGGGTTGAATCCATGTGTGTTCCTAATGGCATTTTTACTCCTAAACCTAGAGCGATTTCAGTTCTTTTAAAATTAGCACTTTTGTTATAAATACTATATCTTGGAAAAATTATCAAATCACTATACCCTGAAGAAGTTCTATTACCGGCAATATATTCGGCTTCTTTAGTTTTATCTAAATAATAACCTGAAGCTAATGATAAGGTAAGTTTTTTACTTACTCCATAATCAGTTCTAAAAAAGATATAGTTACTAGTTAAATTTTTAAATAAGGGTTCAGTAACTTCACTTCCTGTGTAGAAAATATTAGATGTATTATGCTGATGGTTAATAGAAATTTCCATTTGATTCTCCTGTAAAACACCAGATGCTGCACCTCCAGCAATAGGGCTGCCTGCACCACCTGAACAACAGCCTTGAGCATAGATATTACTATGTGCAAAAAGGGTTAAAATACTAATTATGATTAAACGCATATTGCTTAATGACTTACTACAAATGAATACTTTCAGTAGCTTTTTCAGAAGAAACTTTTAGAAAATAGTTTCCATTGCTTAATGCACTAACATCAATAGTAGCTGTTAATTCATTTTCTTGAATTACGACTTTACCTGATACATCTAAAATACTGTAAACTACTGAGCCTGTATTGGTTTTAGTAGTTGAAACATTCAATGTGTTGTTTACTGGATTAGGATATGTTGAAAGTTGAAAGTGAGATTCTTTAATTTGTTCAACACCTAAAGGGGCGTTTAGTGCATCAGTAATAGCTCCTTGAACACCAAGAAAGTTGATTTTGTTATCATTCTTATTTAAGAAAACAGTATGGTCCGATCCACCAAGAACGACAACCTTAGGCATTCCGTTTGTTCCATAATCACTCATGCTAATGTCACTAGAAGAAAAAGTAGTGTTTAAAGGCATGTTATTTGAGTTCCCCCAACTTGTTAAGGTTGCACAAGTTGTATTTGCAAAATCATCAACTAAATAAAAATGTACTTGCCCAGGGTGTGAAGTTGCAAAAGATTGTACTGCAGAATAAGCAGGAAGAGTGTAAGTGGCACAAGGATTACAAGGCATTACCCAAGCGATTACAATAACATTTCCATTGTCCAATTCATCAAACAGGGTATGTGATATTCCATTACAATCATTAGTAGTAAAATCAGTTGCAGTAGTTTGTGCGTAAGCAAATCCTAAAGAAGTTAGGATAGCAAAAATAATAAGTAGTGTTTTTTTCATTTTGTAATTTTATTGTTCTCTTTCGTATTTACAGCAGTAGTGTAGATTGTTGTAATCTTCATCAGTTGCTTTGTATTTTTCAGTATCATAGCCAATGCTAGCTATTGTTTTTTGTATTTTATCAGTGTTTGTAATTTCAGGATTAAATTTCACTTTCATTTTCCCGTTTACAACATTCCATTTTGCTGTTTTTACCCCCTCAATTCCCTTTGCAGAAGTTTCAATTTTTGTTTTGCACATTTCACAATTTCCTGAAACTTTAAATGTTGCTTTCTCCCATTTAGGTTTTTGAGCAAATGCAGTTAAGCAAACAAAAGTAAGAAAGATTAAGCTTAGGGTTTTTATAATTTTCATCATGATTAAAATATTTGAAGCCAAAGGTAGTAAATATAATGCTCCTATTAAGATGTGAAAAAATAACATCTTATTTACTCAAGTGGTAAATCTTTTTACTTTTGTCGAATGAGAAATAAGATACTATTATTAGGTTCAGGAGAGTTAGGAAAGGAAGTGGTAATTGCAATGCAAAGACTAGGACAATATGTAATTGCGGTAGATAATTATGAAAATGCACCCGCTATGCAAGTAGCTCACGAATTTGAAGTAATAAATATGTTGGATGGAGATGAACTAGATAGAATAGTAGCCAAACACAATCCTGATTTTATAGTACCAGAAGTAGAGAGTATCCGTACCGAGCGTTTTTACGATTATGAAAAGCAGGGTTTTACCGTAATTCCATCTGCAAAGGCGGCTAACTTTACCATGAACAGAAAAGCAATTCGTGATTTGGCTGCTGTAGATTTAGGAGTAAAAACTGCAAAATATAAATATGCTACTTCCTTTGACCAGCTGAAAGAAGGAGTGAAATTTACCGGAATGCCTTGTGTAGTAAAACCTTTAATGTCCTCTTCCGGAAAGGGACAATCAGTAATAAAAACGGAATCCGATATTAAAAAAGCATGGGACTATGCTTAGAAGGGTCTAGAGGAGATTTGATGGAAGTAATAGTAGAAG
>JABJNS010000077.1 GCA_018664745.1 Flavobacteriales bacterium
GATTACAAAGCAAAGGATGATAAAGATGCTTTGGATAAAATCCGAAATATAATGGATAAAATTGGCGATACCGAAAAGGCAGGTTTCAACAGGAAAGAAAGTAAAGCTCCAAAAGAGAACGAAAGAGAAATTTACGGAATATTACCTAGGGACAGAGCAAAACCTTACAACATGAAGGACATCATTGCTCGACTTGTAGATGATTCCGAATTTGAAGAATATAAAGAAGGGTACGGACAATCCCTAATTTGCGGATATGCCAGAGTAGATGGTTGGGCAGTGGGTATTGTAGCCAACCAAAGAGAAATGATTAAAACAAAAAAAGGAGAAATGCAATTTGGGGGGGTTATCTATTCCGATTCTGCTGATAAATCTGCCCGTTTTATTGCCAATTGCAACCAAAAGAAAATTCCTTTAGTCTTTTTACAAGATGTTACTGGATTTATGGTAGGCTCTCGTTCCGAGCATGGTGGAATTATAAAAGATGGTGCCAAAATGGTAAATGCTATGGCCAATTCTGTAGTTCCTAAATTCACTGTTATTATTGGAAATTCCTATGGTGCTGGCAACTATGCAATGTGTGGAAAAGCTTACGATCCAAGATTAATTGTTGCTTGGCCAACTGCTCAACTTGCTGTAATGGGTGGAGAACAAGCGGCTAAAGTTTTACTGCAAATTGAAAAAGCATCTTTAAAAACAAAAGGAGAAGAAATTGATGAGAAAGCAGAAAAATTACTTTTAAAAACTATTACTGATAGGTATGACGCACAAATCTCTCCTTATTATGCTGCCTCTCGTTTATGGACTGATGCTATTATTGACCCATTAGAAACCAGAAAAGTTATTTCAATGGGAATAGAAGCTGCTAATAATGCACCAATAAAAGAAGCTTATAATCCTGGGATTATTCAGAGTTAGAATAAAAAATCATTCCCTATATTTGCAACCTTTAAAACAAAAACGAATGATTAACATTACTCTTCCTGATGGAAGTATCAAACAAGTAGAAAGTGGAACTTCCGCAATGGATATTGCTATGGGGATTTCTGAAGGGCTAGCACGAAATGTGCTTTCGGCTAGTATAAACGGAGAAGTTTGGGATGCAAACCGTGCTATCACTACCGATTCTACCCTTACCCTACATACTTGGAATGATAAACAAGGGAAGATGAGTTTTTGGCATTCTTCTGCACACATTATGGCAGAAGCTTTAGAAGCTCTTTATCCTGGGGTTAAGTTAGGTATTGGTCCTGCAATCGATAATGGATTCTATTACGATATCGATTTAGGAGACAGAGTCTTATCTTCTGATGAGTTACCTAAAATTGAGCAAAAAATGAAAGAATTAGCTTCTCAGAAAATGTCGTTTGAAAGAAAGGATGTTTCAAAAGAAGAAGCAATAGCTTATTTTACTAAAAAAGGAGATGAATATAAGCTAGAATTACTAGAAGGATTAGAAGATGGAAACATCACTTTCTACTCACAAGGTAATTTCACTGATTTATGTAGAGGTCCGCATATTCCTTCATCAGGAAAAATAAAGGCAATTAAATTATTAAATATTGCAGGAGCTTATTGGAGGGGAGACGAGAACCGTAAGCAACTTACTCGTATTTATGGAGTTTCATTTCCTAAGCAAAAAGAATTGACTGCACATCTAGAATTATTAGAGGAAGCTAAAAAGCGTGACCATAGAAAACTAGGGAAAGAAATGGAGCTGTTTACTTTTTCACAAAAGGTTGGGCAAGGTTTACCTTTATGGCTCCCAAAAGGAGCACAACTTAGAGAAAAGCTAGAAAACTTCCTTAAAAAAGCACAAACTCAGGCAGGTTACCTACCGGTAATCACACCACATATTGCAAATAAAGATTTATATGTTTGTTCTGGTCATTATGAGAAATATGGAGAGGATTCATTCCAACCCATCAAAACCCCTAATGAAGGAGAAGAATTTTTCTTAAAACCTATGAACTGCCCTCACCATTGTGAGATTTACAAATCAAAGCAATATTCTTACCGTGATTTACCCGTTCGTTTTGCAGAGTTTGGTACTGTTTATCGTTACGAACAATCAGGAGAATTGCATGGTTTAACTCGTGTTAGAGGATTTACTCAGGATGATGCGCATTTA
>JABJNS010000078.1 GCA_018664745.1 Flavobacteriales bacterium
CGCATAAGTATATTTTTCAGCTTTTGTTCCCTCTAGCATCTTCATACCATTTTTATCATCTTTATTTGTAAGTGCAAAAGCTGATTTTGGCAACATATCAAAGAAGGATTTTTTTACATCACGGTATTCAGCAAAGGTGTTATGGTAATCCAAATGATCATGAGTTATATTTGTAAATACTCCTCCAGAAAAATGCAATCCTGAAATTCTCCCTTGAGCAATAGCATGAGAACTCACTTCCATAAAACAATATTCACAACCTGCATTTATCATTTCATTCAATAAAAAATTAAGTTGCAAAGCATCAGGAGTAGTATGAGTAGAAGGAATAACCTCATCAACAATTTTATTCTGAATTGTAGAAAGCATGCCCACTTTTACATTCAATAAAGAAAACATTTGGCTTAGCATACTTACAATTGAAGTCTTACCATTTGTACCTGTTACCCCTACTAACTTTATCTTTTCAGAAGGATTGTCATAAAAATTAGCGGCTATGATTCCTAAAGCAATATTGCTGTCATTCACCTGAACATAAGTGATATTATCATCCAAAACAGCAGGCATATCTTCCAAAACAATAACAGCAGCACCCGCCTTTATCGTTTGCTCAATATAAGTATGCCCATCAGAGACAGTACCCTTTACCGCAACAAATAAAGAATTCTCTTTTACTTTTCTAGAATCAAAAGCTATAGCAACAACCTCAAAATTAGTAGTTCCCACTACTTTTAAAACACTTACTTTATATAATAAATCTTGTAAATTCATTACGCTAATTCTAGTTTAATAACACTTCCTTTTGTAAAGCGCTTTCCTTTTGCAATGGACTGAGATTGCACAGCTCCACTTCCAGTAATTTTAACAATTAACCCATAGGATTCCAACAAGTAAATCGCATCTTGAATACCCATCCCCCTTAAATCAGGCATATTTCCATTTTGCAAATCTCTTTCCACTTTTCTCACTTCTAAAAGCACCTCAGTTTTTAATGTTTTAGAAACCATCCATTGTTCATCAGTTGAAGTAGTATTTATATCAAATTCAGACAAAACTTTATTCACTTCCTCAACACTTCCTTGTTTCACCTTAGGCAAACTTGCTAGTACATCCGATTGCTGTAATGCTTTATGAATACTCATATCAGAAGCATACACCTTATCCGCCAATTCCTTAAAGATTGGTGCAGCAACTGACCCTCCGTAATGCCCGTTTTCTTTAGGATTATTTACCACCACTATGCAGGAATATTTTGGATTATCAGCTGGAAAAAAACCAGCAAAAGAGGCTTGATATTCTTTTCCTTCTCCCTCTGCTCTGTTATTAAAATTAATTACTGTTGTCCCTGTTTTTCCTGCTATTAAATAATTATTTGTTTTAATATTTTTGGCAGTACCATCTTCCACCACACCAACAAGCAAAGGCATTACCGCATCAATAGTTGCCTTGGAACAAATAGCCGGATTTATCACTTGAGTAGTATACTCTTCAATTATTCTACCATCACGACTAATTGCTGATGTAAAAATTGGCTTCACCATCTTCCCTTTATTTGCTACTGCATTGTAAAAAGTAAGCATATGTATAGGCGTTAATTGCATCTCATACCCAATAGACATCCAAGGCAATGTTACCCCTGACCAACTTCCTTTATTCGGGATTGGTGATTTTAAATTATTTGGGAATGGCAATTCTAATTCTAAAGGAGTACTTAAGCCCATTTTATAAATCCTATCCGTAAATGCCGTAGGGCTACCTTTATAATTATCAAAAACTATACGAGAAATACCAACATTTGACGATTTTACAAAAGCTCTTTCAATGGTAATGTTATCATAAATTCCTAGTTTAGAATCTTTCATCACTCTATCGTAAAAAGTAAACTGCCCTCCATATGTTCTAACAGAATCCTCTACCTTAAAAAAACCATCTTCTAACCCTGCAATTACTGAGGCCAACTTAAAAGTAGACCCTGGCGAAACATGCTTAGCCATTGCATAATTAAAAAGTTCCCTCACACTTCCATCTTCCTGCTTTTTAAGATTGGCAATTACTTTAACCTCTCCAGTTTCCACTTCCATCAACACCACACAACCCCAATCTGCATCATGATGTAACAATGTATTTTCCAAAGCCTTTTCAGCAACATCCTGCATATCGGTATTGATAGTAGTAATTACATTATTTCCTGCTCTTGGCAATCTATTTCCTTCCGCATCTTGTGGCACCCAAACTCCTTTTGCAATTTTCCTTTTCAGATGCTTACCATCTACCCCTGAAAGTGTTTGATTAAATGCTCTTTCAATTCCCACAGGATTAACATTTCTTAACACACCTACTGTTCGTTGCGCCAACAAACCAAATGGTTTTTCTCTATTTGGTCTCTGTTCAGCAATCAAGCCTCCTTTGTTTTGTCCTAATTTTAAAATTGGCATTTTCTTCAGACTATTCAGTTCATTATGCGTTACTTTGTTTTGCAATAAAATATACTTATTCTTTTTTGCTTTTTTTGAACTCCTCAAAAACACCTCATACTCTTCAGCTGTTTTATCTTCAAATAATTGAGCTAATGAAACTGAAAGTTCAGCAACAATTTCATTAAATAAGGATTTTTCCATCACACTCATATCCAAACGAACATCATAAAGTGGCATAGATATTGCCAATAAAGCACCATCATCAGCAATAATATTTCCTCTAGGAGCTTCAACAGTAAAATACCTTGGTTGACTACTAGTATTTATCGATTTTGTAAATTGCTGAACTGTTACAATTTTTGAAACTATCCCAACAGCAATCAGCACTATAAATAGATAAAGTCCTATAATTCTGAAATTGGTATTATTTGCTTTTCTAGTCATTATTTTTATCAATAATGATTGGCGGATTCAATGAAGTTTTCAACCCCTTATCCGCTACAATTTCCTCAATAACTGACCTCCTGTACATACTCATTAAATCCGACTTTGTAGTAATGTATACTAATCGTAAATCTGCAATTTCTTTTTCTAGAGAAATTGATTCTTTTAATAAGCGTTCAGCCCTAAAAGAAACTCTGATATTCAACAATATAAGCAAGACAACAAAAAGTAAAAAAGGAATGTACTTTTGATTATTTTGGTCAGCAATAAATTCTCCTCTTAAAATAGAGAGTAACGAACTTTTATTTCCTTTACTTGTGTTCATTAACTTTTTTCAGCTATGCGTAATTTTGCACTTCTAGCTCTAGTGTTTTCTACCACCTGATCTTCAGAAGCTACTATTACTTTTCGTGTTATTTCTTTTAAATCTTTAATCGGGTTTCCAAAAAAATCTTTCTGCAATTTTCCTTCAAGATTTCCTTTCTTCATTAAGTTTTTTACCATTCTATCCTCCAATGAATGATAAGACAACACTACCAAACGCCCCCCTTCATTCAGCATGTCAACTGCACTTAAAAGCATTTCTTCCAAAGCTTTCATTTCATCATTCACCTCAATACGGATAGCTTGGAAAATACGAGCCAAAAACTGATTTCTCTTTTTCTCAGGAACCATTTTTTCTACAATAGCAATCAATTGATTTGTAGTCACAATCTCTTTAACCTCCCTTGCATTTATAATTTCTCTGGCAATAGCTCTTGAATTTCTTAGCTCACCATACTTAAATAATACATTAGCCAAATTTTCTTGCCCATATTCATTCACCACACTTTTTGCTGATAAAGGGGAATTAGTATTCATTCGCATATCTAACTCTCCATCAAAACGAATAGAAAAACCTCTTTCAGCCACATCAAACTGATGTGAAGAAACTCCCAAATCAGCTAACAAACCATCAATTTTACGAATTCCTTCCATTCTCAAGAAGTTTTTCAAATACCTGAAGTTTGCATTAATCAATTTAAAGCTATCTCCTTCTAATGCATTCTTATGTGCATTTTCATCTTGATCAAAAGCATATAACTTACCTCCGTCCAAATTTTTAAGAATTAATTTGGAATGCCCACCACCACCAAAAGTAACATCAACATAAATTCCTTTGGGATTAATGTTTAGCCCCTCAATACATTCGTTTAATAATACTGGATTATGATATTCCATCCGACTCATCTTGGGGCTGATTCCCCATCACATCCTCAGCCAGATTTCCAAAACCAACTAGTGTTTCGGCTACAGAAGCCTCATATTTATCTTTATCCCAAATCTCAATCATATTTACTGAAGAAGATAAGACTAACTCCTTTTGCAAATCAGCAAATAAGTATAGGTCCTTAGGAATTAAAAATCTACCTGCACCATCAACCTCAACTACCTTTAAACCTGACATGTATGATCTAATAAAATCATTATTCTTTTTAACAAAACGATTCAATTTGTTTACTTGATTCACAACTTTCTCCCACTCTGACATGGGATGAATCTCCAAACACTTATTAAAAACTGACCTTTTAATCACAAAGCCATCCCCCATCACATTTTTCAATTGTTTTTTAAGGGAAACAGGAAACATCACACGCCCTTTAGCATCTGCTTTACATTCGTATGTTCCTATTACATTAATCATTTTAATTGCTTTGAATCTGGGTGCTAATATACGCATAAATCCCACTTTTTCCCACTCTATACCACTTTGTTGATAACTTCACCCACTTGCTATCATTCTGCCCTAAATTCCTTAACTATTGACAATGACAAATATTTTCGTTTCTTTGCAAACTAATATTTAGACTCAACATGGTAAAGGAAGAAGGGAAATTTAAATGGCTTGAAGAAGGAGAAGGTGGGCAACCTATCATTCTATTGCATGGACTAATGGGAGGGGCTGAAAACTTTGGAGAGATGGTTGATTTTATCTCAGCTGAATATAAAGTTTACGGGTTAGATTTAAAATTATTTGAAGGAAGTCTATTAAAAGTTTCAGTTAAATCATTAAGTGATTATTTATACGAATTTATGAATCACTTAGGACTCCCCTCTGCTACACTCATTGGAAATTCAATGGGAGGGCATATCGCACTTATTTTTTCCAAAGAACATCCAGAAATGGTAGAGAATATGATACTTACAGGAAGCTCAGGATTATATGAAAATGCTATGGGAGATTCTTTCCCAAGAAGAGGAGACAAAGATTATATCAGAACAAAAACAGAGGAAGTATTTTACAACCCTGAAGTAGCAACAGATGAATTAGTAGATAAAGTTTTTGGCATAGCAAACAATAGAGTTTCGGTACTAAAGTTATTAGGATATGCAAAATCAGCCATTAGACATAATATGGCAGAAGACATTCCAAACTTTACAATGCCAGTTTGTTTAATTTGGGGGGAACATGATAAAGTAACTCCACCAAATGTTGCTGATGAATTTCATAAATTACTACCTAATTCAGAATTACATTGGATGCCACTTTGTGGACATGCAGCCATGTGGGAACACCCAGAAGATTTTAGTAAAATCGTGCTAAAATTCTTAAAAGATAAATTTTAAGAAATCATGAAAATTAAAACTGCCGAATTTGTAATTAGCAATACTGATTACAAATTATGTCCTGCACCTAAAATGGCAGAATATGCTTTTATTGGAAGATCTAATGTTGGAAAATCATCCTTAATAAATGCTTTAGTAAATCACAAAAATTTAGCTAAAACATCAGGAAAGCCTGGAAAAACACAGTTAATCAATCATTTTTCAATTAACAAAGCATGGTATTTAGTAGACTTACCAGGATTTGGATTTGCTAAGATTTCCAAAAAGATGCGTGCTGAATTTCATGACATGATAAGTGAATACTTAATTAACAGAACCAATCTAATGTGTTTGTTCGTTTTGATAGACAGTAGACACAAACCACAAGCTATTGATCAAGAATTTATGCAATGGTTAGCCGAAAAAGGAATTCCATTTGTAATGGTATTTACCAAAACTGATAAGCTAGGAAAAGTAGCACTTGCCAAAAACATTGGCACTTATAAAGTTGAAATGCAAAAAACTTGGGAGGAATTACCTCAGATATTTATTACTTCAGCTGAAAAGAAAACAGGAATGCAAGAAATTGCTGATTTCATTGAAAACTTAAATCCTCAGTTTAAAGAGATTATTTAGATCCTTTAATCTCAGTCTGTTCAGCAAAGAACTCACAATAATCACGCAAAGCCCCTGCCAGTTTATCATGCCCAGTGGCGCGCTCCAAAGTAGCAGCCATTCCCATCATTGTTTGATGATACATAATAAACATCTCATTTACCGGCATATCCTTAGTCCAAAGATCAATCCGTAAAGTTTCTTTAGTTTTAGCAGCCCAAGCAGATACCATTAAAGCCTTAATATCTTTTTCATTTGCAGCCCCATCACTTGCGTGCATTTCAATATTTACAGGTAAATTATTCTCATCTAAATCAATTTCAAATTTTAATGTCTGCTTCATAATTACTATTTTGTAGGTTTATATTTTGATTGTTTTAAAAACTGCCTTGAATCTGTTAAAGACATGAGCTGCTCTAAATCCATTTCATTATTATCCATGTACTCGCTCACCATTTTATAACCAATATAATAGCCCACTCTACCAGGGGCCTGATCAGGCATTCCTTTTGCAAAAGGAGCATAATTTATTAAGGTTCTAAATTTCTGCTCGTCTTTAGAGAATAACAAATCTTCATGTATTATATACTGCCAAATACTTGTTTCATTCTCTACCACCCAATCCATTTGCTCGGCAGTAAAACGAAACTTATCTTCCATTGAAAGATTAGGCAACATTTTATCAATACAATACATTACTTTTCCTTTATAGATAAGTTGAGAAAGCAAATCTCTACCCCCTATATATTGTTGAAAATACTCATTCAACCACACCTCCATTACATTGGAAGCAATGAACTTTTTTTGTTTTTGAAAACGCAAATAATCAGGATCACCCAATAAATTGTAATACTTAGAATTATGCCCTAAAAAGTTTTCCAAACCAATAGCGATATTATTATCATAAGTAACAACCCCATAATTAAATCCACCAAAAAAAGTTGTAATTTCTGGAATTGGGTAAGAAGGAAATTTATCAGAAAATTGCCAAAAAGCCAATTCCAATTCTTGTTGAATATCCGAAAAATCAGCAAACATTACAGCAACACTATCATAAGCTTCTCGCATATCCTTATGCTGAGTAAAGGCCAATAGTTCCCTATGATACTGCTCACCCGTTAGGTTGCCTTTTTGCATAATTTGACCAGCAAACACCTCATCAAAAGTTCCAAAATTAGTTTTCCAATTTGCAGATAATTCAGCTACATTTTCTTCATTAATATCAAAAAGGGATTTTTCGAATCTGTTCACTTTTAAATCCAACTTTTCAGCATCAGCAAAAAAAGTAAAAACCCATGAGGTAAATAAAAAAGTAACAAGGGTAACAGAAAGAAATAAGACTATAGGTTTCATCCTGCAAATTAAGAAGTTTTCTTTTACATTTGCAAACAATTATGCAAACTACAGCAATAATAAATCACATTAGTGATTGGCTACTTACATATGCCCAAAACACGCATGTTAAAGGTTATGTAATTGGTATTTCTGGCGGGATTGATTCTGCAGTCACCTCAACTTTAGCCGCCAAAACAGGTTTACCCTTACTTTGTGTAGAAATGCCTATTCATCAAGATAAAACACAAGTAGAAAGGGGACTAAAACATATTGCTTGGCTAAAAGCAAATTTTGAAAATGTGAGTACTGTGGAATTAGAACTCTCCTCTATTTTTGATGGCTTTATAAATCAACTTCCCTTAAAAGAAGAAAAACACGAACTAGCTTTAGTAAATACAAGAGCAAGATTAAGGATGACTACTCTCTATTATTTTGCGCAGGCCAACAACTCCTTAGTACTAGGAACTGGAAATAAAGTAGAAGATTTTGGAATTGGGTTCTTTACCAAATATGGTGATGGAGGAGTAGATATTAGCCCCATTGCTGATTTACTAAAAACTGAAGTATATGCACTTGGAGAAGAGCTTGGTATAGATACTGACATCCTAAGTGCACCTCCTACTGATGGGCTTTGGGGAGACGACAAAACAGATGAAGACCAAATAGGTGCAAGCTACCCTGAATTAGAATGGGCAATGGCTTTTGATGGTGATAAAAACACTCTTACTGCAAGAGAGAAACAAGTGTTTGACATTTACACTAAAATGAATAAAGCCAACCTGCATAAAATGCAACCCATCCCAGTTTGCAAAATACCCAACACGCTTAAGTAATTTATTTTTACTAACTTAGCCCCATACTAACTAAAAATTAAGATCATGGGAAATATGGAAAAACCCTTAACATGGGGACTCGTAATTGTTTTATTAGGCTATTTATTTGTTATTAATTGTGAATGTGGTGAAGAAAGTACTTGCACACTAAACAATGGCTTTAATATAGGCTTTGAAGATGATGCAAAAGAGGTAAAGAAAGAAATAAAAGTAGAAATTCAAGTAGAAGATGAAAATCTTGATATAGACAGTATAGTAGATGCAGTACTTGAAGACATTGATATGGAGAGTGATGTTGACACCCTAATTGAAATTAATATTGATTTAACTGAGGATGCCAAAGAAGAAACAACTGAAGGATAAATTATTCTTTTATAAGATATTAAAACCCATTCCGAAAAGAGTGGGTTTTTTATTACATAAAGTAAGCACAAACAGTCTGCAGCAAATCCCGAACAGTAAAATAAACAGTACGAACAGTCTAAAAGTAATCCCGAACAGAAAAATAAACAGTACGAACAGTTGAAAAAACAGTACGAACAAAAAAATAAATGGTACGAACAGTCGAAAAAAGTGTACGAACAGTCTAAAAGTAATCCCGAACAAAAAATTAAACACCCAACAGCAATAGCGGACTTTTACTTATACCCCTGTGTCAATGTAACCCACCTCTAACTCCTCTAAGGTGGAGAATCCTAAAACAGGAGAGCAGCTAAAGGAAAAGATAGCCACACCTAAAGGCTCGCTATGACAGAAAGAAAAAAGCCCAACAGCAATGTTAGGCTTTTTTATTTCCTCAACTTCCCTTTTACAAAAGAAGTAATCATTAACATAAAGGCCACAAAAACTGAGAGCCTACCAATATAATCGCCAAACACACTATAAAAAGTAGTTTCATTATTCAATTCAACATCAGCAGCAATACAAATATCTTCATCCCAATTTGTACTTTCAAGCACTTCTCCTTTTGCATTAATCACACCAGAAATTCCTGTATTGGCCGATCGAATAATTGTTTTTCTTTGTTCAACTGCCCTTAGGCGAGCATAGGTAAAATGCTGCTTATAACCTGCCGTATTTTTCCACCAACCATCATTGGTAATAATAGCAATCAAGTTTGTATTTCCTTTTTGCAAATCGCCATAGATACTTTCATAGCAAATAAGTGGTGTAATTATTTTATCATCAATCATAAAATGATGTTTCTTATTATCACTCCCTAAGGAACCACTAATACCGCCCAAATCAACTGCTAAAGCTGCCAATTTATCCAATACACTTGGGTAAGGCATTTTTTCTACCCCAGGCACTAGTTTTGTTTTATGATACACCTGAACCAAACCACTATCTGGAATAAAAATAGCTGAATTATAAGCATCATAAAAAATACGCTCTTTTCTTATTTGGCGTGCAGTAGCTGTTTTGCTCTCGCCATGACCAAACATTTTATAAGTACTTGCCCCAACCAGAATATTCAAATTAGGCAACTCTTTTTGCAATTCCCTGAACGCCCTGACGCTATAAGTCGCCTCAATTTTATTTTCCCAAATACCTTCCAACAAAGCTGTTTCTGGCCCTATTAAAAATTCAGTTTCTTGTGTAAGTTCAGTTTTTGCCAAAGCAATAAAATTGGACAATTGCTGTTCATATCCTACAGTAAATTTATCCGTATAAGGATCAATATTAGGCTGTACAATTAATACTTTTAGCTTGGCATCACCTTCCTCATCAGGAATAAGAAAAAAAGAAGACAACAAAGGGATAATCATCACAGCAAGAGGAAGAAACATTGCTTTAGTTGTTTTTATTTTTGATAAACGGAATAATAAAACATTCATTAATAGTACCCAAATAGTACCTCCTAAAACCCCTGTATATTCATACCACTGCACCACATCAGGCACACTAGCAAAGCCATTACCCAAAGTAAGCCAAGGCCAAGAAAGCTCCCAATTCAAATGCAAATACTCCATACTAACCCAAACCACTAACAGAGCTACATACCCTAAGCGATCCCTTGTATTTGCTTTTATTTTATGAAAAATATAAAATGCAGTTGCCATAAGTGTTGCGTTAACTAAAAAGGCAGCAATAGCCCCAAAGAGAGTTGCATGATACACCCAATAAGTAGTAATGGCATTAAAAATAAAAAAAGCTAAGAAAGCACACCAAAAGACAACTCTTCCTTTTTTAGGATGAGCTGATTTTTGCATCTCATCCTCCAACATTAATAAGGGAACAAAGGCAAAAAATAGTACAGGAAAAATGCCAATTTCTGGCCATGCAAATGCTAATAATAATCCGCTTAATAGTGCTAAAAATGATTTTTTCATATTGGTTACAAATATTATGATATTTTTGCTGATATGAATGCAATCAAAAGAAATATCCCAAATATAATTACTCTTGCTAACTTAACTTGCGGATTATTTGCAATTATTTTTGCTTTTCAAGGGGACTTAAAAGTGGCTTCCTTTTGTGTTTTTTTAGGTGCTTTTTTTGATTTTTTTGATGGACTTGCAGCTCGCCTTTTAAAAGTAAGCGGAGAGCTTGGCAAACAATTAGATTCTATGGCCGATATGGTTACTTTTGGAGTAGCGCCAGGATTTATTCTTTACCACTGGATGTTTGATTTAAATCACCCCTATTTATTAGAAAAAAGCCAGTTATACGGATTCTTCTTTCCTGAATTATTTGCATTGTTGATTCCAATTTTATCAGCTTACCGTTTAGCAAATTTCAATATTGATACTAGGCAAACTACTTCCTTTATTGGTTTACCAACTCCTGCACTTGCAATATTTATTGCTTGCATTCCATTTATTAGTATTGACCAATTCCCAATCTTTTCCAACTTAACTTTCTTATCAATTATTGCAATAATAATGCCTTTACTTTTAGTAGCTGAAATTCCTTTGTTTTCATTAAAGTTTAGCGCATCAGAAAACCTAACTTCTAGATTAAATATTTTCAGAATTACACTTATTTTAGCAGCAGTGATATTATTATTCGTTTTTCAGTTTGCTGCTATCCCATTTATTGTAATTTTGTACCTGATTTTATCACTATTAAATAATATACTATAATTATGAAGTTCAGAGCTGAAATAAATGTAATGCCAATTAAATCGTTATTAGACCCACAAGGAAAAGCTGTATCA
>JABJNS010000079.1 GCA_018664745.1 Flavobacteriales bacterium
GTAAAAATGACATTTACACCTACTCTTCAGGTGGAATGGCAATTTACGAAAATACCTCAAGCAATAATTTAAGTTTTAGCTTAGTCACTTCACTTGTTCTTTCTGATTACGGATCAAACAACCTTAACATATATATAAGCCCAGTTGATATACCTGCTATCGCTGACATTGATTATGATGGTGATATAGATATTCTTACTTTCTCTATTTTAGGAGGATTTGTAGAATATCATAAAAACATGGCAATTGAACTTACAGGAAGCTGTGATACGGTTGCATTTAAATTTTCTGAAAGCTGTTGGGGGCTTTTTTATGAAGGGCAAAACTCCTACATATTGGACTGTCCGAACTGCCTATGCCCACCTATTATCACACCTAATAACATAAACTCAAAACAAAAGCATGCTGGCTCTACCTTACTAGCCCTTGATATTGATAATGATAATGATATGGATCTAGTACTTGGTGATGTAAGTTACAACAACCTTAACCTACTTATTAATGGAGGAAATAGTGACAGTGCTCATGTTATTAGTGTAGATTCTGTTTTTCCACAAAATCACACCAATACAGTTCCCGCAAACATGCATGTATACCCTGCAAGCTATTACTTGGATGTTACTAATGATGGGGTAAAGGATTTAATCGTAACAACCAATAGTCAAAATAACTCTGAGAATTTTGAAAGCTGTTGGCTATATGAAAATGCAGGACAAAACAATACACCTGACTTTAACTTTGTACAAACCAACTTTATGCAAAGTGAAATGATTGACTTAGGAGCTTCTTCCTTTCCTACTTTTTATGATTACAATAATGATAGTCTGTTGGATTTAGTAATTGGAAATTACGGCTATCATGTTGCAAATAATGACCCTATCTCTTCATTAGCTCTTTTTGAAAATACAGGAACGATTGATATTCCAGAATATGATTTAGTAGATAGAGATTGGCAGAACATTTCAACTATAAACCTTAACACCAACCTAAATATACCTGCCCTAAACCTTTGCCCAACCTTTGGGGACTTAGATGCTGATGGAGATAAGGATATGATACTTGGGGATGCTGACGGAAAGCTACATTACTTTACTAACCAAAACGGAAACTTTACAATTACAGCTCCTAACTACAACAATATTGATGTTGGGTATTTTGCACAACCACAACTGGTGGATGTAGATAGAGATGGGCTATTAGATATCATTATTGGTGAGCAAGATGGCTCGGTAAATTACTGCCCTAATTCAGGAACAACAAACACTGCTATTTTTGATACTATCATTAAAAATTGGGGAGGAATTGATGTGGATACAAACTTTATTAGCACAGGTTATAGCAGTCCAAAACTGATTGATAGCAATGGAGTGTATCAACTATTTGTGGGGAGCTTTACAGGAACAATCTATCAGTTTAGCAATATTGATGGAAACCTAACTGGGCAGTTTACACCCGTAAATAGCACTACTAGTACAATTTGGGATGGCGGCAAATGTGCTTTTACTTTTGCCGATATCAATAATGATGATAAGCCAGAGATGATACTTGGAAACCTATCAGGAGGAATAGCTTATTTTAGCAGTGATACTTTATTGAATGATACAACTGTTACTCATCAGCCCAATAACAAAAAAGATAACTTCACAATTTTTCCTAATCCAGCAAGCAATCAACTAAACATTAGTGGGAACTCAACTGGAACAGTAAGCATTAAAAACTTATTAGGGAAAACTGTTTACATAGCTAAAAAGAACAATTATCGCTTTGAAATAAACACTTCAAAATTTACTAAGGGAATTTATATTTTAGAACTGAACGGAACGAGCAGGAAAGTAATTATTCAATAACATTACAGGATAGCCATTCCAAATAGCCCCCTCTTTTAGGGGAGCTGTCATTTTATGACTGTAGGGTATAAACAGTTGTCATGCTGAAGAACTGAAGCATCTACAGTTGCAATTTTAAGTATAAAACAAAATCTTGTTTGAGTACAGCAAGTTTATTTTTTTGAAATATAAATCATTTATTCAGCTTTAAACAAATAATTGGCTAAAAATCAGCATTTTACTTATCAACAAAATAATAAATATTTTGTTAAAAAAGAACATTTCGCACAATTACTAGATATAAATAAACACTAATTTATACTCAGAAAATAAACCTGCAATCCTCAGAATATTTTCCTGCTGTGCTAAACAAGTCCATTGCAATGCTCAGAAAGCCAATTGCGGTAGTATTTAGACCCATTGCAATGCTATTTAGGTCCATTTGGGTGCTATTTACACTGCCAAATATGCTAAATATAGCCCAAAAACCCTCAGAATAAAAATCTGCAATGCTAATAAAGGTGCCTGCAATGCTCAAAAAGCACTCTGCAATGCTCAAAAAGCAAGCCAGCAGTCTAAAAAAGGGGCTCGCAATGCTAATATAGGTGTCTGCAATGCTCAAATAGCAAGTCGCAATGCCAATAAAACAAACAATACTTCAACCATACCCCATCATCAAAATCTAAAATCTAAATACGCACATCTAAAATCTAAACCCTATCTTTGCTCAATGAAACAATGGAAAGAAATTATTGAAGCCGCTTGGGAA
>JABJNS010000080.1 GCA_018664745.1 Flavobacteriales bacterium
CAAAAATATTATTCAACTAATTTTCTCTTTGTTTTATATCTGCAACAAATTGCTTTATTTGTTGTTCATCTTCTTTTTTACAAACAAGTAATGTCCCTTCACTTTCCACAACAATATAACCATTTAATCCTTGTAAAACTACCAATTTATCATTTGGAACTTTTACAATATTATCAGAAGAATCATATAAATTAACTCCATTTCCTTGTACTGCATTTTTATTTTCATCCAAATCCAAATGCGTATATAAAGAACCCCAAGTTCCTAAATCACTCCAACCAAAACTAGCAGGATAAACATAAACTTTCTCTGACTTTTCCATAATCCCATAATCAATAGAAATATTTTTACAAGCAGAAAACACCCTATCAATATACTCCTCTTCCTTATCAGTATTATAATACTTCTTTCCTTCTTCAAATACATCATACATATCACGCAAATGTTTACGGTAGGCTAAATTTATTGATTTTGCACACCAAACAAACATTCCTGAATTCCATAAAAAATCACCACTATCCAAAAAGTTAAGAGCTAATTCCTGATTTGGTTTTTCAGTAAAGGTTTTTACTTTTCTTACTTTTTTATGAGTTGCTAAACCCTGCTCAGTAAACTGCACATAACCATATCCTGTATCTGGGCGAGTTGGAGTAATCCCAATTGTTAGCAGGACATCATTAGCTGCACTCAATTCTAAACAATCATTCATTACCCTTACAAATTCATCTTCTTTTGTAATGATATGATCAGAAGCCGCAATAATCATGTTTGCCTCTGGATTTTCACTTTCAATTCTAAAGGCTGCATAGGCAACACAAGGTGCAGTATTACGCATTGCTGGCTCACATAATATATTTTTCTCTACAACATTTGGCAACTGCTCTAAACACAAATGCTTATAATTTTTATTGGTAACGATTAATATATTTTCAGCTGGACACACTCTTGACAATCGAGCAAATGTTTGCTGTATTAAAGTTTCCCCTGTACCCAGTATATCTAAAAATTGCTTAGGAAAAATTGCTTTACTCATTGGCCAAAAACGGGAACCTATCCCACCAGCCATAATTACTGCATAATTGTTTTTATTCATTTTCATTTTCAAAAAATCGTTTGCTAAAATACAACAAAAATAATATCCTTTTATTGTATCAGACTAACTTCTGCTAATGGATGAAACAAATACACCTTATTTGTACTTACCTCAACACACTTATAACGCTTTCTTAATTTTTCTCCTTTCTTAAATATTTTACCATTACTGATGCTGAAAATCTGTCCTTGATTAATATCAGAAATAGTTAACACCTTATTAGTGTCATATTTTTTTAAAACTGATGCTAAATTTACATCCGTTAAAGTAGAGGCCTTAGGATTTTTCAGGTGTAAACTCAATACTTTTAAAATATCCTCTGGGAAAATTGTTGGCGTTAAAAAATTCAACATCAAAGCTTTAAAAGTATCCTGCCATTGCGTCCCATGTGGAGCAACCCCTCTTTTATACCTTACATAAACAAAAGCATGAGCCAATTCATGTGTTAGCGTAATCAGAAAAGAATAAGGGTTCAGATTATTATTTACACTAATGTACAAAGCGTTATTAACTCCCTTAAAATCTCCTAACTTTGTTTTTCTTGGATTAGTAATTTTAACCTGAACATCAAGTTCATCAATCCACTGCTTAATTTTAGAGAAAGAAGGAGCTGGTAAAAATGCTTTTAAAGCATCCATTAACTTAATATCTGATAAGCAATAAAGCTAGAAAGGTATGCTAACACCCCCATATACAAAAACTGAATTGTAGGCCATTTCCAATGTTTTGTTTCACGGTAAACGATAGCTAATGTACTCATGCACTGCATAGCAAAAGCATAAAACAACATCAATGACACTCCTACTGCTGGTGTAAAAAATGCTTTTCCTGTGTCTTGGTTTTTTACATTTTTCAATCGCTCTTGTATAGACTGTATATTATCATCCCCTACACTGTATATTGTTGACATAGTACCTACAAATACTTCTCGAGCAGCAAAAGATGTTATCAAAGAGATTCCTATTTTCCAATCAAAGCCTAAAGGTTTAATAGCAGGTTCAATGGTTTTTCCAATCATACCTGCATATGAAGCTTCTAACTTATCAGCTGCAATATGCATTTCTGCATCAGATTTTCCTGCCCATTGCTGTTCAATTTTCTCAAATTTATTTCCTGGAGCAAAAGATGATAAAAACCACAATACAATTGAAACTGCAATAATAATTTTACCGGCATCAAACAAAAATACTTTTACTTTTTCAACAATAGTATATATTACCGTTTTCCAATCTGGAATTTTATAAGATGGCATTTCCATAATATAGTAAGAACGCTCTTGTGATTTTATAATGAACTTCATAAGGTATGCTACTACAATTGCTGAGACAAAGCCAATCAGATAAAAAATCATCAACACCAAACCTTGTAAGTTAAATCCTAAAAAATCTTCAGCAGGAATTATCATAGCAATAATAAGCGTATAAACTGGCAGTCTTGCCGAACAAGACATCAATGGCGTTACCATAATAGTAATTAACCTCTCCTTCCAAGAAGAAATAGTACGAGCAGACATAATAGCAGGAACAGCACAAGCCGCCCCACTTAACAGAGGAATGATTGACCTTCCATTCAATCCCACTCCTCTCAATAATTTATCAGTAATAAAACTCACCCTTGCCATATAACCTGTGTCTTCCAAAAATGCAATAAAAGCAAATAAGAATGCAATTTGTGGAACAAAAATTACAATCCCACCAAGTCCTGCTAAAATACCATTTACCACCAAATCGTTCAACATTCCTTGTGGCATTGCATTGGCTGTCCAAATAGATAAATCAGTGAACAATCCATCAATTAATTCCATAGGATAAGCTGACCATGAAAAGACAGCTTGAAATAATAAAAATAAAATGGAAAGAAAGACAACATAGCCCAAAACAGGGTGAATCAACAAATCATCTACTCTTTTAGTAAACTGATACCTACCAACTGGAGCCCCTTTCTTAACGGTAGAGAGAATTATTTTATCAATTGCTTTATACCTTTTTACTGTCTCTTTTGCTTGTGCACGCTCAGGGATAATCTCATGTTTCTTACACAATTGATTTAAGGCACATCTATTAATTACCTCTCCGCTTAACTTTTGTTTACATAAGGACAAAAAAGAAGCATAATTATTTTCAATTCCTCTAATTTCATTTGCCCTCTCAATTACTCCTTTAAAAATTTTACTTACATCCAAAAAGGGTTTTCTTGGCTTTTCATCTAATGCATTAACAATTGCTTCTTTTAGACTATCAATCCCTTTTCTCTTTCTAGCATTGATTGCAACAACTTGTATTCCTAATGCTTCTGACAACAGATCTACATTTACAATTATTCCTTTTTTAGTAGCAATATCAACCATATTTAAGGCTAATACTACATTCATATTCAAATCAATAACTTGTGTAAGTAAAAAAATAGAACGCCTTAAATTGGTGGCATCTGCAATAATTACAGTAACATTAGGATAATCTTCATCAGTATTATTGCAAAGCACTTGTTGGGAAACCTCCTCATCTAATGATTTTGGAAATAAGGAATAAGCGCCTGGCAAATCAATTATTTTGGCATCAATATCAGCAGAAAAGGTTGATTTTCCTGTTTTCTTTTCAACTGTAATTCCTGGATAATTTCCTACTTTTTGCTTTAAACCTGTAAAAGCATTAAACAATGTAGTTTTTCCAGAATTAGGGTTTCCTGCTAATGCAATTTTAATCTGCCTCTTAGTCATCCTTCAATAATTTTACATCAATCTTCATAGCATCTTCTTTTCTGATAGTCAGCACATAAGATGAAACTAAAATAGCAACAGGACCTCCAAAAGGAGCCTTCCTTACAACTTCAATTTTTTCACCTGGGGTACAACCCATCTCTAATAGTTTTTGTTCCAAATCACTATCAGATATTGATCGCATTTCCCCCTTAGTACCTATTGCTAAATTAGCTAATTTTTGCATGGGCGCAAATGTAGTTATTTAGAATTAATCTAAAGTTAAACCGCACTAAAATATTATTTAATATGGCTTTCAGCAGAAGAAAAGTTAGGACAAGTATTACAGCCATTTTTTTTACTAACTCCACAAGCAGTAAGCAAAAATAAAACGAGAACGAATAAAAGGTGGTATTTTTGTATTTTCATAAGTATTTGCAAATCTAAATAAATTACTTAATTTCCGCCAATATGACAAAACTACTTCACCACCTAGGACTCTACTTCATTATGTTGAAGAAAGTCATTAGCGCTCCAGAGAAATGGAGTGTTTTTAGAAAGCAACTTGTTTTGGAAATGGAAAAAGTTGGGTTAAACTCTATAAGTTTAGTTATTATTTTATCCTTTTTTGTTGGAGCAGTTGTAAGTATACAAACTGCTTTTAACATGACAAACCCCTTACTCCCCTCCTATTTAGTAGGGCTAGCTAGTCGAGATTCCTTGATTTTAGAGTTTTCTCCAACAATGATTTCACTAATCTTAGCAGGAAAGGTTGGGTCAAGTATAGCATCAGAAATTGGCAGTATGCGTGTAACAGAACAAATTGATGCTCTAGAAATCATGGGAATTAATTCTGCTTCTTTCCTCATCTTACCTAAAATAATTGCAGCCGTTTTATTTTTTCCATTTCTTATAATTATGAGTATGGGTATAGGGATGATTGGAGCATGGGTTGGTGGGTTATCAGCAGATGTAACTACTGCTGATTTTATGTATGGGTTAAAATATGATTTCAGAGCATTCTATATAACATATGCTATTGTAAAAACTATCTTTTTTGCATTTATTATTTCTTCTGTATCAGCTTACTTTGGTTACCACACTAAGGGAGGGGCAATTGCTGTTGGGAAATCAAGTACCACTGCAGTAGTATCAAGCAGTATTTTAATACTACTTTTCAATTATTTATTAACTGACATTATTTTATCATGATAGAAATACAAAATATTGAAAAACATTTTGGAAATAATCATGTACTGAAAAATGTTTCTTTTATTTTTGAAAAAGGAAAAACAAACCTAATAATTGGAGAAAGTGGATCAGGAAAAACAACACTTATCAAAATATTGATTGGGCTACATAACATCAATAGTGGAACAGTACTTTTTGACGGTGTAGATTTTAATGCCATAAAAACAAAACAACAAAGAATCCTTAGACAAGAAATAGGAATGCTTTTTCAAGGTGGTGCACTTTATGATTATATGACAGTAGAGGAAAACATCATGTTTCCTTTATCAATGTTTACTGAAAAAACAGAACAAGAAAAATTGGAACGCGTAAATTTCTGTTTAAAAAGAGTAAACCTAGAAGAAAAAAATAACTTAATGCCATCCGAGCTAAGCGGAGGAATGACAAAAAGAGTTGCCATTGCCCGAGCAATAGTAATGCAGCCAAAATACTTATTATGTGATGAACCTAATTCAGGGCTTGACCCAAAAACTGCTATTATCATTGATAATTTAATTCAGGAAATCACTAAAGAATATAATATTACTACTATAGTAAATACACATGACATGAACTCTGTTATGGAGATTGGTGAAAATATTGCCTTTATTAATAAAGGTGAAATATGGTGGACAGGAGATAAAGATGGCCTATTAAATTCTGACAACAAAGAATTAAATGACTTTGTTTTTGCATCCGAACTATTTAAACGATTAAAAAGATAAGATGAAAAATGTTAGAGCAAAAAAACATTTAGGACAACATTTTTTAAATGATGAAAGAATTGCATTTAATATCACTGATTTATTATATGAAGGAACAAAAAATGTAGTAGAAATAGGTCCAGGAATGGGAGTGTTAACTCAATTTTTAGTAAAAAAAGACTTCAAAACTGAGGTTGTAGAAATAGATACTGAAAGTGTCTTTTACCTCAGATTAAATTACCCAAATCTAGAGGTACATGAAGGAGATTTTTTACAACTCAATTTAAAAGAACAATACCCTTACAACTTTTCATTAATTGGTAATTTCCCTTACAATATCTCTTCTCAGATACTATTTAAAGCCTTTGAAAACAGAGATCAAATACCTGAGATAGTTGGAATGTTTCAAAAAGAAGTTGCTGAAAGAGTAGCCTGTAAAAAAGGAAAAAAGAGGGGAATTCTATCTGTTTTCTTGCAAGCTTTTTATGATATTGAATATTGTTTTACCGTAAATGAAGATGTTTTTACACCTCCACCAAAAGTAAAATCTGGAGTGATAAAATTGGTAAGAAATGACCGAAAAGAACTACCTGTTGACGAACAAAAATTCAAAAGAGTAGTAAAGGCTGGATTTAATCAAAGGAGAAAAACATTAAGAAATGCACTAAAACCTTTCACTTTAATAAACGAAAGTGAAATAGCAGATTTATTACCTTTACGAGCAGAACAATTATCAGTTGATGATTTTATAAAACTCACCAATCATGTCGGATAGAATAGAAATAAATAGCGCCTATATTGAGCAGATAACGGCTTTAATTGAAGCTAATAAATCAGCAGAATTAAGTGTAATTCTTTCTGATTTGCATATTGCTGACATTGCAGAAATCATAGAAGACTTACAACTAGATGATGCTCATTTTTTATTCGATCTAATTGAAGAAGAAAAATCAGCAGCAGTTCTTGTAGAATTAGAGGACGACACAAGAGAAGAATTACTATCTGGTTTAACGCCAAAGGAAATTGCTGAAGAAGTAATTGACAACCTAGAATCGGATGATGCTGCTGATGTAATTGGAGAATTATCAGAAGATAAAAAGGAAAAAGTACTTGCCCATATTGAGGACATTGAACATGCGAGTGATATTAGCGATTTATTAACCTACCCTGAAGATACTGCAGGAGGGTTAATGGCAAAAGAACTCATAAAAGTAAATGAAAATTGGAACACCCTTCAATGCTTAAAAGAAATGCGAAAGCAAGCTGAAGATGTAAAAAAAGTATACACTATATATGTAGTAGATGACAATAATAAATTGTTAGGTTCATTATCACTAAGGCGATTATTATTAGCCGAAAAAGGATCAGCAATTAAAAGCATAGTAAATACTGATATAGTCTCAGTTAAAGCAACTGAGGATGATGAGGATGTAGCTAATATCTTAAATAAATACGACCTAATTGCCCTGCCTGTTGTTGATGATTTGAATCGACTTATAGGTAGAATTACATTTGATGATGTAATGGATGTGGTAAAAGAAGAAGCTGAGAAAGATTACCAAATGGCATCTGGAATTTCAGAAGATATAGAAAGTAGCGATAGTGTTTGGGAATTAACAAGAGCAAGATTACCATGGCTACTTATCGGAATGATAGGCGGATTATTAGGCGCAAAAGTGATTGGTATTTTTGATTTAGAAAATAATTTTGAATTGGCATTTTTCATCCCTTTAATTGCAGCCATGGGAGGTAATGTTGGAGTGCAATCAGCTGCAATTGTTGTGCAAGGACTTGCTAATGATTCTTTAAAAATGGAGAATATTGTTCAAAAATTAATCAAAGAACTAGGGGTTGGTTTATTGAATGGAATTATCTGTTCTATCATTATACTAGGAGCTGCATTTGGTTTAGGATATAGTATTGAGCTTAGCCTAACTGTAAGTATTTCACTACTAGCAGTAATTATTTTTGCTGCTTTATTCGGAACTTTTGTGCCATTAACTTTAGAAAGATATAAGATTGATCCTGCCCTAGCAACTGGCCCTTTTATAACAACAGTAAATGATGTATTGGGGCTATTTATCTATTTCATGATTGGACAAGCAATCCTTTAAAATATGAAAATTCTTTTTATTGATACTGTACACCCTTTTCTGAAACAAGAATTAGAAAAACAAAATCATATTTGCGATACGGCTTATGCTAAAAGCAAAGCTGAAATTCAGGAAATCATCAATAATTACCAAGGAATAATCATCAGAAGTAGATTTAAAATTGACAAGGAATTTATTGATTGTAGCAGCAACTTACAATTTATTGCCAGAGCAGGAAGTGGCTTAGAAAATATTGATGTAGAATATGCTGAAAGCAAAAAAATACAATGCTATAATGCCCCAGAAGGCAACCGACAAGCAGTAGCCGAACACGCTTTAGGGATGCTCCTTTCACTATTCAATAACCTAAATACAGCTGACCAAGAAGTTCGCAATGGGACTTGGGAACGAGAAAGAAACAGAGGCATAGAACTTGCTGGAAAAACTATTGGAATGATTGGCTATGGTAACAATGGCTCAGCTTTTTCAGAAGTACTAAAAGGATTTAATGTAAAGCTATTAGTTTACGATAAATACTTAAAAGATTACCCATATAAAAGCAGTATGGAAAGCATTTACAAAGAGGCTGATATTGTAAGTTTACATATTCCTTTAACAGAGGAAACCACTTATTTAGTAAATAACAATTTCATAAATAGTTTTGCAAAAAACTTTTATCTGATTAATACGGCAAGAGGAAAATGTGTTAATACAAAAAACTTAGCTACTGCTTTAGAAAACGGAAAAATAAAAGGTGCTTGCTTAGATGTATTAGAGTGTGAAAAAACATCTTTTGAAAACTTAAGCAATGGACTTACAACTGATATGCAATATTTAATTGATAGTAAAAAGACTATTCTTTCCCCTCATGTTGCAGGATGGACGACAGAAAGTAATGTTAAAATTGCTGAAGTTTTACTAGATAAAATTATTTCTGATTTTCAGCAATAAGAGAATCAATCTCAGCTCCCATTTTTTTCATACTTTCAACTGCTTCTGTTAAAGATTGATAAGCAGCATCTTTAACTCCATCAAAAGTAGTACCAATTGAATTAAACATTCCTTGATAATAAGCAATCCCTTCATTCATATTAGCGGTAAATGAATTCAAATATCTACCTGATTTTCTTCCCCAATCATTTTTATGTTCCTCTATTTTTTCAGACAAATATTTCAAGTACATTCCAAGTTCATTCACGAACATATTTGGTCTATCAGCACGAACAATACCTTCATCACCATTATAAATATGATGAGACATATCTTGCAAAGAAAGTTCCTGATTAAAATAAGCCATATTAGGCCCTGGACAAATTGAAACCCCTTTACTCTCACGCGTTTCTACTCCATAATTAATAACTGCAGTTGCAGCTAATCCCATACACAAACAGGCTTTATCCGTAATTTGGTCAGAAATACCTTTCTCTTCAATTTTGTTTTTCTGAAATAAACGAGAAGCTGTGCAAACTCCTTGTGTACCATACTCATCACTTAATGCTAAGAATTTTCTAGGGCAAGGACTTCCAGGCTTTCCTTCTTCAATTTTTTGGAACTTCTCTACATCTTTTGATGAGTTTCTTAAATTATTAAAAGGAACCCCCAAAGGAGAAACATTGCTTAAATACAAATCTTTTTCCTTTGCATCTTGCAATTGTTTCATTGTTGTTTTATCCACAGTAGTTGCCTCAGGAACTAATAAAAATGGTGTCCCCCAACCTACAGTATCCAATTTATAATGATCAATTAAAAAATTATGTTCTTCAGCAGTAGCAACCCCTCCTTGAGCAGTAATTGTAACTGCCAAAGTATCATTTGGGACAACTTTTCCATTTGCCTCTAATGCAGGCTTACATACTGCATAAAGCTCATCCACTAATTCCTGTCTTCTATCTCTAAACTCTGCAAGAATTGGCCCCATTAAGTAACCATCAGTTGCAAAAGCATGACCACCACAATTTAATCCTGATTCAATACGATATTCTGAAATCCAAAGTCCTTTTTTGGCTAAAAATTTACCTTGTATAATTGCTGATCTGTAATCAGAAACTTTTAAAATTATCTTCTTTTTTATATACCCATTTTCATCAGGGAAAAAATCATCAAACTGAGCGATATACCCATACAATCTTGGGTTCATTCCTGCAGAAAAAATTACTGAAGATGCTAAATCAGAATTAGCATACCCTCTTAAACCTGCATGAGCATCATTATATTCTGAAGGTAATTCCTCTTTTTTGAAATAGTTTTTTTTATCAACTTTCGTCATGATATTTACATCAATACTTCCCATTGATAAATTATCCTTCAACCAAGCTGATAAATCCTCAAAACTGAATGAGTTTTCAATTAACTTATTAAACTCTATCTTAACATCACTAGTATCTGGTAGCATTGCAAAATACTTTTTCACTTCTTCAAATTTATCTCTAGTAGAAACAGTGAATTCCTCAAATTTTTCAGATGCAATTTTATTTACCATATTCAAATAAGAAGTAATCCTATCTGCTCGGTAATCTTTAGTATTATTCTTTATCTCTTCATAAGATAAATTATTTAAACCACTATAATATTTTCTTAATCTCTCTAGTAAAACATCATCTGCCAAAGCAATTACAGTATTTATACCATAATGAGCTACTTTTAATGGAGAATCAGCCGTAAAAGCTGTACCCATTACTGGAATATGAAATGTATGAGATGCAGTCATAATTTGTGTTTTTTTGAGGGTGCAAATATACGGAATAAAAAGCAGGTAAAACAAATAAAAATTTAACGAGCAAGAAGCTGCATTGTATCACTAGATTTTTGCTCTAAAGCAATCTCCTTATCCTGTAAGAAAAGTTGTATGGAATCATTCGTATAATGACGAATAGTGAAAAGACTTAAATTCTCATCACAAGATACTGTGAAAAAATCCTTTAAATCTTTAATTAATTGTGGGATTTTATGAAAATCATTATCTACACAAATTGAAAAAGAAATAGCAGAATTTTGCATTAAATTAACACTAACTCTATGTTTGGCTAGAATTGAAAAAATCTGACTCATATGGACTTCCACAATGAAAGCTAAATTTTCATCAGCAATTGAAATAAGAATCTGGCTTTCCTTTACTATAAAGGACGGAATTTCTGGAACAGTTACAAGCCCCTCTGCAATTTCAGACCCCTGTTCTTTAGGGTTTAAAAAAGATTTAATTTGCAATGAGATTTGCTTTTGCTTTAAGGGCTGAATTGTTTTAGGATGAATCACTTTTGCACCATAAAATGCCAATTCAATAGCTTCATCAAAAGAAACTTTATTTAACAGTTGAGCATCCTCAAAATGTTTTGGATCAGCATTCATCATTCCAGGGACATCCTTCCAAATAACCACTTCTTTTGCATCTAAACAATAAGCCAAAATAGCAGCAGTAAAATCACTTCCCTCCCTTCCTAAAGTTGAAGTAAAATTTTCGGAAGTACAGCCAATAAAACCTTGAGTAATGGAGTGCTTAGCTTTTACTGTATTTTTTATAAAACTATTGGTCGTTTCCCAATCCACTTTTGCATTCCGATAGGAATTATCTGTTCGGATTAAATCCCTTGCATCCAACCAAGTATGTCCAAAACCAATTTCACTTAAATAAGCACTCATAATCCTAGTTGACAGAAACTCTCCTATTGAAACTATTTGGTCATAATCATAAGCATATTCCTGATTCGGATCTTCCTCTAACACCCACTCAATCTCAACAAATAAATTATTTACCTCATTAAAAACAGGATGACCTTTAGTAAATAAAGTACAAAGAATTTCAGAGTGAAAATCTTTTACTTCTTGAAGTAAAACAGAAGTTTCTTGAGAATTTTGAACATAAGCTTCAACTACTTTTTCCAACATATTGGTGACTTTACCCATTGCAGAAAAAACAATTACTAATTCCTCACTAGCGTAATCCTGCAAGATATTCCCTACATTTTCTACCCCTGCAACATCTTTGATTGACGCTCCTCCAAACTTAAATACCTTTATCATTTATCCTTAAATATTCTGGCACAAAGTAAAGATTATTTTCTCATCAAATCCCTTTAAATTTTAGATATTTGCAGTGTTCAAAAAACAAATTACATGAAAATTGCATTCCTAACTTCTGGTGGTATAGCACCTTGCTTATCCGCTTCAATTGGCAGGTTAGCTGAAAATTACTTAACCAAATATCCTGATGCAGAAATCATAGGATACCTAAACGGATACAAAGGTTTACTCCTTAGCAACTCAATCTCTTTCCCAAAATCACTTTTAGGAAATACCGATAAATTTTATCAATTTGGAGGTTCTCCAATAGGAAATAGTAGAGTAAAATTGACTAATGTTGACGATTGTATTAAAAAAGGATATGTGCAAAATGGAGAAAATCCACTTGAAGTTGCAGCTAAGCAATTGGTGAAAGATGGCATTACAATTCTACACACCATTGGTGGAGATGACACCAACACAACAGCTGCCGATCTATCCAATTACTTAAAAGAAAATAACTACAATTTAACGGTAGTTGGATTGCCAAAAACGGTTGACAATGATGTTTATCCAATAGCACAAACTTTAGGAGCTTGGACAGCAGCAGAGCAAGGTGCTATATTTTTTGAAAATGTAGCTAATGAAAACACTACTTCTGACAGGCAATTGATTATTCATGAAGTAATGGGAAGGCATTGCGGATGGCTAACAGCTGCCACAGCCTTAGCTTACCGTAAAAGACTTAATAACATAAATTTTATTCCAGAAGTTGGTGTAACCAAAGAAAAGTGGGAAGTACATTCTGTACTTTTACCTGAGGAAGAAATTAATTTTGAGAAAGAATGTGAACGCCTTAACAAGGTTATGGACAAGCACGATTGCGTAAATGTATTTTTAAGTGAAGGTGCTGGAATGGATGTGATTATTGCTGAAACAGAAAAAAGTGGAGAAACTGTTTTGCGTGATGCATTTGGACATGTTCGTTTAGATGATTTAAACCCAGGGCAATGGTTTGCAAAACAATTAGGAAAACGCTTAAATGCGAACAAAGTATTAGTTCAAAAAAGTGGGTATTTTGGAAGATCATCAAAAGCAAATCAAGCGGATTTGGATTTAATATTTGAGATTGCAGACTATGCTGTGCAAAGTGCAGTAGAAGGATCAAGTGGTGTTGTTGGCTGGGATGAAGACAATAAAAACAAACTTAGTTGTATTGATTTTAATAGAATAAAAGGAGGAAAACCATTTGACACAAAATTAGATTGGTATACAGAAATGATGAACGAAATCAAAACCATCTAATTGGGACAACAAGCTCCATTATTAACTCATTTTGGCGAACCAAAACAAACTAATGCTATACAATCAGCATTAGAAAACGAACAAGCAAAAATTCAACTTTTGGGTTTAATTGGCTCTTCATTTGCAATTACAGCAAGTGCTGTTGTTCGTGAAAGCAACACCCCTCATTTATTTATCTTTAGAGATAAGGAGGCAGCATCTTATTTTGTAAATGATATTGAAAACTTACTCAAAAATGAAGTTTTCTTTTTTCCTGCATCATACAGAAGAGCATACCAATTAGAAGAAACAGACAATGCAAATATATTGTTAAGAGCTGAAGTCCTTAATAAACTTAACAATAAGAGAAACCCGATTATTGTTACTTATTCTGAAGCATTATCAGAAAAAGTAGTTAGTAGAAAAGAACTTAAAAAGCACACTATAAACCTAAAAGTAGGAGAAGAAGTTGCAATTGATGATTTAGAGGAAATCCTACAGGACTTACATTTTGAGGATGTTGATTTTGTGATTGAAGCAGGACAATATTCCATAAGAGGTGGAATATTAGATGTTTATTCTTATGCGGATGAACATCCTTTTAGGTTAGAGTTTTTTGACACAGAAATAGAGAGTATTCGTACATTTGATGTCAATACTCAACTTTCAATAAAAGAACAAAATAGGGTAAGTATAATACCAAATACTGAAGCAAAAAAAAGTACCGATACACAGGTGAGTCTGCTAGAATACCTGCCTAAAAATGCAGTAATCTGGGCTAAGGACATCAAGTACACTAAAGGAATTTTAGAAACCTACTTTACTAGAGCAGAGGAGCAGTACCAGAAAGTAGAAGAAAATGCAACTAAACATCTAAGCCCTGAACATTTATTCACCAATGCAGAAAGTTTTGCGGCAGAGTTAAAAAACTATTCCATCATTGAAGATAGTAGCAAACCTTATTTCCCTACAGATGAGAAAGTTGAAGTAAATACTACCTCCATTACCAAAATAAACAAGCAGTTTGACTTATTAAAAGAGGATTTGTTAAAAAATAAAGAAGAAGGATTAAAAAATATTATTCTTTGCTCATCTGACGAACAGGAAGAACGATTCAATGCTATTTTCAAACACAATGAAGAAGAATTAAACTATAAATGTGTACTATTTTCCTTGCATGAAGGGTATATTGACTACAGCAATAAACAAGCAGTTTATACCGATCATCAAATTTTTGATAGACATCATAAATTCCAGTCAAAAACTAAGTTTACTGACAAGCAAGCAATAACGATAAAGCAGTTAACTCAGCTTTCAATTGGAGATTTTGTAACCCATATTGATCATGGTATTGGAAGGTTTGAAGGATTACATAAAATTGAAAATAACGGAAAGCACCAAGAGGTAATAAAGCTAACTTATAAAGAAGGCGATATACTTTATATAAGCATACACTCCCTTCATAAAATTGCACGGTTTTCAGGAAAAGAAGGAATGGAACCTAAGATTCATCAAATAGGATCTCCTGTGTGGAAAAAAACTAAGCAAAAAACAAAAGCAAAAGTAAAGCAGGTTGCCTTTAACTTGATACAATTATACGCCAAACGAAAAACACAAAAAGGATTTCAATATTCGCCCGATTCTTACCTGCAACATGAGTTAGAGGCTTCCTTTATGTATGAGGACACTCCTGACCAAAGCAAAGCAACTCTTGCTATAAAGGAAGATATGGAAAGAGAAATGCCAATGGATCGTCTTGTATGTGGAGATGTTGGTTTTGGGAAAACAGAAATTGCAGTAAGAGCAGCCTTTAAAGCAGTAGCCGATAGTAAGCAAGTTGCTGTTTTAGTTCCTACCACTATTTTGGCTTTACAGCATTATAAAACTTTCAAAAAAAGACTAAAACACTTGCCTTGTACTGTGGATTATATCAACCGATTTAAAACACCAAAACAACAAAGGGAAACTTTAGAAAAAGTAGCAAGAGGAGAAATTGACATCCTAATAGGAACACATAGAATAGTAGGAAAAGATGTGAAGTTTTTGGATTTAGGATTAATGATAATTGATGAAGAACAAAAATTTGGAGTTAATATAAAAGACAAACTAAAGCTATTTAAAGAAAATATTGACACCTTAACTTTAAGTGCAACCCCTATTCCAAGAACATTACAGTTTTCATTATTGGGAGCAAGGGATTTATCACTCATCAATACTCCACCACCTAACCGACAATCAGTAGAAACGAATATTATTGGCTTTAATCAAGAAACAATAAGAGATGCAATAAGCTATGAAATGGCAAGAAACGGTCAAATATTTTTTGTACACAACCGAATAGAAAACATAAAAGAAGTGGCAGGACTTTTACAAAGGTTATGCCCAGACGCAAAAATAAGAACTGGGCACGGACAAATGGAAGGAAAAAAATTAGAAGAACTCATGATTGATTTTATGGAAGGAGATTTTGATGTATTAGTTTCCACCACCATTATTGAAAATGGAGTAGATGTACCTAATGCCAACACCATTATTATAAACAATGCACAAAACTTTGGATTGAGTGATTTGCATCAAATGAGAGGAAGAGTTGGGCGATCAAATAAAAAAGCATTTTGTCATCTAATTAGCCCACCACTCCATACGGTATCAGAAGAAAGTAGGAAAAGGTTAACAGCACTAGAACAATTCTCCACCTTAGGAAGTGGTTTTAAAATTGCTATGCGTGATTTGGACATAAGAGGAGCAGGAGATTTATTAGGAGCAGACCAAAGTGGGTTCATTAATGAGATTGGTTTTGAAACCTACCAGAAGATATTGAATGAAGCAATTGAAGAACTAAAACAAGAACAATTCCAAGATTTATTTGAAGAAGAAACAGAACGGTTCTATGTAAAAGATTGTGCCTTAGATACAGATTTGGAAATCCTAATTCCTGACACTTATGTAAGTAATATAAGCGAGCGACTGAACCTTTACAAAGAGCTAAATAACTTTACTGAAGAGGAGGAAATAACTGCTTTTATTGACAGATTAAACGATAGATTCGGAACAGCACCAAAAGCAATTTACAATGTTTGTGATGCACTAAGATTAAGATGGATTGCCAAGAAAATTGGCTTTGAACGCATCATACTTAAAAATGATAGAATGCGCGCTTATTTCCCATCAAAAGCGGATTCTCCTTACTATAATACGGATGCCTTTAAAAAAGCATTGGATTATCTAAAACACCATTTTGACAAATGTGAAATGACAGAAAAAAAAGGAAAACTTTCTATAAGAATAAAAAATATTTATGATACAAAAGAAGCCTTAAATGTATGTAAGGAGATAGTAGCTTAAAAGATAGAATCAACAATTAATTCAACTTATCAACAATTTATCATTTTGATGTGATACACAGCATAAATCCCCTAGGATTTAAGTAAGATTGCAGTAGTATTAAAAAACCAAAATGTCAGATAACAGAACCATCAAAAACGCCCTAATTTCCGTATTCCATAAGGACGGATTAGCACCAATTGTAAAAAAATTAAATGAGCTAGGCGTAAATATCTACTCAACAGGAGGTACACAAAGCTTTATTGAAGAGCAAGGAATTACTGTAAACCGTGTAGAAGACCTTACCACTTACCCATCAATTTTAGGAGGAAGAGTAAAAACTTTACACCCAAATGTATTTGGTGGAATTTTATCCAGAAGAGAATTAGCAAGTGATAAAGAGCAATTGGAGCAATACAATATCCCTGAGTTTGACTTAGTAATTGTTGACCTTTACCCTTTTGAAAAAACTGTTGCCTCAGGAGCTGCCGAGCAAGATATTATTGAAAAAATTGATATTGGTGGAATTTCACTAATCCGTGCTGCTGCCAAAAATTTTAAAGATGTATTGATAGTCTCTGAAATGAGCCAATATGCTGAAACATTAGAAATTTTAAATACTAATGGAGCTAGCACCAACATGGATGAAAGAAGAAGCTTTGCAAAAACTGCTTTCAATGTTTCCTCTCATTATGATACAGCAATTTTCAATTACTTCAACACCGATAACACACCTGCATTTAAGGAAAGTATTCGTGAAGGAAAAACTTTGCGTTATGGAGAAAATCCACATCAAAAAGGAACTTTCTATGGAGATTTAGATGCTATGTTCACCAAGCTAAATGGGAAAGAACTTTCCTATAACAACCTATTGGATATTGATGCTGCAGTAAACTTAATTAGTGAATTTGAGGAAACTACATTTGTAGTTTTAAAACATAACAATGCTTGTGGTTTAGCTTCTCGCCCATCACTACTTGATGCTTGGAATGCTGCATTAGCAGGAGATCCTACTTCAGCTTTTGGAGGTGTACTCATTACCAACCAAGAAGTAGATTTAGCAACTGCTGAAGAAATAAACAAACTATTCTATGAAGTGCTTATCGCACCTTCATTTGCAAGTGATGCCCTTGAATTATTAAAAGGGAAAAAGAACAGAGTACTTTTACAACAGAATGAAGTTGCTTTACCTAATGTACAATTCCGTACCGTACTAAATGGTGTATTACACCAAGATAAAGATTTAAAAAGTGATGCAATTACTGACATGGTAACCGCCACTAAACTAGCACCTACACAGGAACAATTAACTGATTTAGTATTTGCTTCCAAAGTATGTAAGCACACAAAATCCAACACGATTGTATTCGCAAAAGGAAAACAGTTATTTGCAAGTGGGGTTGGGCAAACATCAAGAGTAGATGCACTAAAACAAGCAGTAGAAAAAGCCAAAAATTTTGGTTTTGATTTGAATGGATGCGTAATGGCATCAGATGCTTTTTTCCCTTTCCCTGACTGTGTGGAACTGGCAGATAATGCAGGGATAAAAGCAGTAATACAACCAGGGGGCTCAATAAAGGATCAACTTTCTATTGATTATTGTAATGCAAACAATATGACAATGGTACTAACAGGAACAAGACATTTTAAACATTAAAAAATAAAGGACTATGGGATTTTTTGACTTTATGCAAGAAGCAATTGCTATTGATTTAGGAACTGCAAACACACTAATAATTCATAACGACAAAGTAGTTGTGGATGAACCCTCAATTGTTGCTAAAAACATTAGGACTGGTGAGGTAGTCGCAATTGGAAAAAGAGCCCAACAAATGCACGGAAAAACGCATAAAGAAATTGAAACTTTGCGTCCGTTAAAAGATGGTGTTATTGCTGACTTTCAATCCTCAGAGCAAATGATAAGAGGGTTTATTGATATGATTCAAAAGAAAAGATCTATTTTTTCACCATCTTTAAAAATGGTAATTTGTATTCCATCAGGAGTAACAGAGGTTGAAAAAAGAGCCGTAATTGACTCAGCAGAACATGCAGGAGCAAAAGATGTTTGGCTAATACACGAGCCTATGGCAGCAGCTATCGGTATCGGTATTGATGTATTAGAACCAAAAGGAAATATGGTAATTGATATAGGTGGAGGTACTACTGAAATTGCAGTTATCTCACTTGGTGGTATTGTTTGTGATAAATCAATCAGAATTGCAGGAGATGAGTTTACTGATAACATTAAAAACTACATGAAAACAAGGCACAATATTGCTGTTGGTGATATTATGGCTGAAAACATAAAAATTAATGTTGGCTCTGCACTAACTGAGCTTGATGAGCCTCCTGCAAACTATGCTGTACATGGTCGAGATTTAATGAGTGGAATTCCTAAAGAAGTAATTGTTACTTACAAAGAAATTGCTGGAGCTTTAAATAATTCAATTGAAATGATAGAAG
>JABJNS010000081.1 GCA_018664745.1 Flavobacteriales bacterium
ATGTTAGATAAATTTTTAATTCAATAAATATTATGAAAAAACAAGATTCCTTTTTTGTTCCATTAATTATTGCTTTGTCAATAATAATCCCAATAGCTGTTGCATTGTTAATGTTATTTCCTGATGTATTCCATATCGAATCAGAAAGCATTGATTTTAGTTCATTGCCATTTTTCCATGCTATTTTGAATGGATCAACAGCCGTATTATTATTTACTGGTTTTATCTTAATTAAGAATAAAAAGACACAATCTCATAAAGTGGCTATGCTATCAGCTTTTGTTCTGTCTTCAGTATTTTTATTGTCTTATGTAACTTCAAAATTGACAAATGCGCCAGTTCCTTTTGGTGGTGAGGGAATGATAAGATATGTTTATTTTTTCATTTTAGTATCTCATATTATTTTGTCTATTCCTGTTTTGCCTTTAGCTCTTTTTTCAATCTACAGAGGAATGACTGGGGAGATTGAGAAGCATAAATCCTTAGTAAAATGGACATTCCCAATCTGGATGTATGTAGCTATTACAGGTGTTATGGTTTATGTATTAATGTCTCCATATTACTAAAAATTGTATTCTTTCTTAGTGTATAAAGGAGGCTTTTTGCCTCCTTTTTTTACACCAATTTTTTCGTTTTATCATTCGTATAGGGTTTATAAGAAAATGTGTATCTTGCGAAACTTAATAAAGACTATAAATTTTCGAAATAATATGAAAAAAATATTACTTTTTACAAGCATTTTATTTTTTGCTTTTAGCTTAAGCAATGTAAAAGCACAAACAATTGATTCAGTTATTGTTACTAATCCAATTCTATGTTATGGAGATTTTGCTAATGCCAACGCCTATGTTACACAGGTTTCGCCAGCAAATCCTATTCAATATAGAAATTACAGATATGCAACTCCTACTTTCTTAATTTCTGAAGGAAGTTCTGCTATTTCTACTGGTACTAATCAGCCTTTTGCAAATTTAATTGCGGGTAATAAGCTAATGATAATTGTAGATTCTTTGGCATTTTCTACTGCTACTACTGGGATGAGTCTTTTCGCACAATCTCAATTTGTACTAGCAAATACTGATCCCTCAATAATTGGTACTTATTCTTATACAGTTTTTGGAGTGCCGGAACTAATTGTTACTGCTACACAAACGGCTTTTAATTTATGTAATGGTGATTGTGATGCATCTGAAAATATTTTGATAACAGGAGGAACACCTCCTTATTCTATTTTTGATTTTAATGGTAATACCGGAGTAATATCTGTATTTGACACAACTTATAGTAGTATTTGTGAAGGTACCTATAATATAAATATTACTGACGTAAATGGTTGTACTACTTCTCCTGTGGCTACTTCATTTACTATTTCTGAACCTTCAGAATTGATGCCTAATGGTAATATTAGTTCAAATTTTAACGGACAGGATATCTCTTGTTTTGGAGCAACAGATGGTGAAATTACAGCTTCTGTTTCAGGGGGTACTCCAAATTATGTTTATTCAATTAACGGAGGGTCTTACACTTCTAACAATGTATTTGCAGGTTTGGCTGCAGGTACATATACTATAGGTTATCAGGATGCAAATGGTTGTGATACTTTTGAAATAATTACATTAACTAATCCAGCTGATTTATCAGGATCTCTTTCTATTACACAGCAAGTAAGCTGTAATAGTGTTGCTGATGGAAGCATTCAATTTGTAGTTAGTAATATCAATACAGGAACTCCTGGGTATCAATATTCTATTGATGGGGGAACTATTTTTCAAGGTTCAAATATATTTACTGGATTAGCAGGAGGACAAAATCATACAATTATTGTAGAAGATGTGAATGGCTGTCAGGCATCAGCATCTATATTTTTGCCAGAACCTTCAGCAATTACTTTTAGTGTTTCATCTGCTAACTTTAATGGATTTGGAGTAAGTTGTAATGGATCAACTGATGGACAGATAATTATTTTCTCTCCTTCAGGAGGTACGCCAAATTATGATTATTCTATCACTGGTGGAACTCCTTTTTCTTCAACAATGATACATAATGGGCTTGGTGCAGGAACTTATGTAGTTACTGTTAGGGATGCAAGCAGTTGTGTGAATGACACTACTATTATTATAACTGAACCTTTACCATTTACAATTAATGCAGCTGCTACTTCATCTTATAATGGTTCTGATGTTTCTTGCCCTACTGCTTGTGATGGTACGGTAGATGTTACTCAGCTTAATGGTGTTGGGTCAATTACTTATAATATGACCTCTTTCTTACCGCAAACTTCTACTTCATGGACTAATGTGTGTGGAGGTTTAAGTTTTGGAGCTTACACCATAAATGCAACTGATGCGAATGGATGTACAGCAAATACAGCAATTACATTAACTGAGCCTTTACCCTGGGTATATGCAGTTGATTCAGTAAAAGAAACTTGTAATTTAGCAAATGGACAAGCTTCTATTTCTGTTACACAAGGAGGTACAGGAGGACTTGCTTATTCATGGACTCCTACAGGTCAGATTAATTCTACTGCATCTAATCTTGTAACAGGAATTTACACTGTTACTGTTACTGACATTAACAGCTGTTCTTTTACAGAGGATATTTTTGTTGATGAGTCAGATATTACTTTAGATTTTGATAGTGTTCCTCCATGTAATGGAGGAAATGATGGATCAGCAACTGTGAATCCTAACGGAACACCTCCTTATCAAATTACTTGGTTTAATGGAGATACCACTAATACTACAATAGGCTTAGCTCCAGGATTCTATTCTGTGACAGTTGTTGATGCAACTGGTTGTTTAGTTACTGATTCAGTTGAAGTGCCGGTAGGTGCTAATGTAGATGTAACACTTGATTCTTTAAATTCAATGTTAAATGTTGCTTGTTTTGGTTACCCTTCAAGTGGAGTAACGTTAAATGCAACTGGAGGAACGGGAGCAAATACTTATTTATACCATATTCCTAATACCTTCCCAATACCGCAAGCATCAAATACATTTAGTGGATTGTATGCAGGAACTTATCCTATTTATGCAACTGATGCAAATGGCTGTTCTGATAGTGTAGTTGTAACTATTTCTCAGCCAGATCAACTTATTTTCACTACTTTATTGGAAGATGTAAGTTGTAGTTTAGGGGCTGATGGAATGGTGTCAATTGATACTATTTATGGAGGAACAGCTCCTTATACTTACTTATGGAGTACAGGAGCAATAACTGATAGTATTTCAAATTTAATAGCTGGTACTTATATCGTACAAGTTACTGATGCTAACGGATGTTTGTCAAGCCCTACATCTGATACAATAATTATAAATGAACCACCTGCATTGCAAAGTTCTGTTACAGTTTTATCTCATTCTAATTGTGCAGGAGCTCAGACTTTAGCTACAGGAGAAATTAGTGTAAGTATTTCAGGTGGGACATCAGGGTACACTTATTTGTGGAGTACTGGAGCAGTTACACCTTCAATAAACTTATTGATGCCAGGAGTTTATACGGTAGTTGCAACTGATGCAAATGGCTGTACAATTTCCGATACTGCAGAAATATTATCAGGAACGAATCCTGACTTAGCGGTTGTAATTCAGAATGTAAGTTGTTTTGGAGCGAATGATGGAATGATGTTTACTTCAGCAACAGGAGGAACAACTCCTTACCAGTTTACTGCTGATGGAGGATCTAATTTTGTGCCTTCAGGGACACCATTCGGACCTTCAGGTCAAGCAGGTTACTTTATTACTGTGGTTGATAGTTTAGGGTGTACGGATAGTGATTCAGTATATGTAAGTGAACCAGATTTATTACAAGTAACTTCATTTAATATTCAAAATGTTAGCTGTTATGATAGCGCAAATGGAGAGTTGGAAGTAATATTTACAGGAGGGACTGCACCCTTTACTTATTTATGGGATAATGGACAAACTAATCAAACAGCAGTTAATCTTGTTCCAGGAAATTATTCGGTATTGATTACTGATACTAATAACTGTAATGATAATTCATTTATAGTTGCTATTACTCAGCCTGATAGCTTGTATATTTCTTCTTTAAGTTCAACTGAAGTATTGTGTAATGGAGATAGTACAGGATCAGCTACTGTTGTGGCTTCTGGTGGTACGTCAAACTATTCCTATGCTTGGAGTTCTGGAGCATTAACAGATGTGGCTTCAAATCTTTTTTCAGGAACATATTCAGTGACTGTTTCAGATATTAATGGGTGTAGTAGAAATTCAAGTATTGTGGTTACTGAGCCAAATGCTTTAAACACAACTTATATAAAAGATTCAGTTACTTGTATAGGTGGTTCTGATGGATGGGCTACTGCATTAGTAAGTGGAGGAGTTACCCCTTATAATTATCTTTGGGATAATGGAAGCATATTAGCTACAGCAAATAATTTGGCTGCTGGCTACCATACTGTAACTATCACGGATGCTAACGGCTGTATATTAATTGATTCAGTAAATATTTTAGAGCCTTCTTTCTCAATTACTATTGATTCTCTAATTATAAGTGAAATTACTTGTCATGATGCAGATAATGCTTCTATTACTGTTTTAGCAACAGGAGGGCAATTACCTTATATGTACTCAACTAATAATGGATTTAATCAACAGTCAACTATTGGGTTTACTAATTTAGGGCCGAATACTTACATTATGTATGTTGAAGATGCAAGAGGTTGTGTGGATAGAGATACAGTTGAAATTGTTAACCCAGATTCTTTATATATTGATACCACTGTTTTCAGCCATGTACAATGTTATGGAATGAATAATGGATCTATACAAGCTATTAGTGCATTTGGCGGAACATCTCCATATGAGTATTCTGTAAACCTAGGAGCACATCATGCTAATATGGCTTACTTCAATGGCTATGGTCCAGGGACTTATACAGTTCAAGTATTTGATGTAAATAATTGTGCAGCTCAGGATATTATAATTATTACTGAACCAGATGAGTTAGATGTAACGATTACAACTTCTAATTGGAATTCATATCAAATAAAATGTAATGGAGATGCTTCAGGTTTTGCTGATATTACAGCAAGCGGAGGAATTGCTCCTTATCTAAAAACAGTATTAGATAATATTGGAGATACAGTTGTTTCTTCAATTAACTCAAATATAACAGGGCTTACGGCAGGGACATATACTTTTATAATAATGGACGCTAATGGTTGTACTTATACTGAAACTATTATTTACAATGAGCCAACAGTTATTACACATAATTTTATTGCAACTCATGTGAGTTGTGATGGATGGAGTAATGGTTCCTTAACTGATGTTGTTTCAGGTGGAGTAGGAACATCAACATCATATATTTATGCGTGGGATACAGGAGATAGTACTTACTCTCTTACTTCAATTCCTGTAGGCACTTATACTATGACAGTTATTGATAATAATAATTGTGTATCGGTTGATTCATATACAATAAATGATAATAATGCTTTAAATGTAACAGTTACTGCTACTCCAGTAAGTTGTTATGATTATTGTGATGGAATAATTAATACGAATGTTACTGGTGGTATGCCAAATGTAAACTCAAGTGGAGTGCCAGTATATGCTTATCAGTGGAATGATATTTTATCACAAACTACAGAAACGGCTATTGGTTTATGTGCTGATAACACAACTAATACTACAGATTATACTTGTGTTGTAACAGATGGGCAAGGATGTACAGATACTCTAAACTATACACTTACTCAACCAGACTCACTTAGTGTAATAGCTTCTATATTAACTGAAATTTCATGTAACCTTGATAATGATGGAAGATTAACAGCAACTGTAACAGGAGGAAATGGTGGAACTACATACTTATGGAATGATTGGACTTCTTGGAATGGAAATCCTGTCAATAATAATTTGTCAGTTGGAAGTTATGTAGTGGTTGCTAAAGACAATAATGGCTGTATGGATACTACTGAAATTTATTTAGCAGAACCTTCTGCTATGAGTGTTAGTGTAAATGAAACAGATGTAAATTGTTTTGGTAAAGATGATGGTAAGATTACAGCTACAGCTTCTGGTGGTACAGTAATTGGAATTCAACAGTATATATATGATTGGACGAGTGGGCTGAATGAACAAGTAGTGATATCTACAGCTACAGGTTTATCTCCAGGTATTTATACAGTTACAGCTACTGATGATAATGGCTGTACAATTACTTCTGAAACAGTTTATATTACTCAACCAGCTAACCCTTTAAGTATTTTAGTTGATTCTACTGATGAAACTTGTGAGTTGAATGATGGTTCAGCCACGGCTTTTGTTCTTGGCGGTACAATGCCTTACACTTATACTTGGGATAATGGTAGTACAACTAACCCAATATCTAATTTATCCCCTGGACTTTATACTGTTGACGTAACGGATGCTAATGGATGTCCAATATCAAATGAAACATTTGTAAATGGAGTGAAGAATATTTTCTTGCCAGGAAACTTATCTTCTATTGATTCTACTGTTTGTTTAGGGGCTACTATATTATTAGAAATTGAAGAAAAACCAAACTTAACTTACGAGTGGGAAAATGGATATAAACAAGCGGATAGATGGGTTACCCCAACTAATCCAGTAAATGTTTATACATTATCTATTACTGATCTTAATTGCGCTAATCCTTATATAGTATCGGCTATAATTAATGTGGAGGCAGTTGATCCTCTGCCAAGTACTAACCCACTTCCTGAAAACGGACCGTATGCAACTATTGTTAAAGGAGAGTCAATAGATATTTTCTCTAATAATATGAATTGCGATACTTACGAATGGACTTGGGTAGCTGATACTATTGGTACAAGAACGATTACTGATAACCCAGAAGCATCAGGTTGGTATCATATTGAAGTTGCTTCGGCAGGATGTTTAGGTTTTGATTCTATTTATGTAGTTGTAGGGGTAAAACCGTATGATGCAATTACTCCAAATGGAGATGGCTTTAATGATGTTTGGAATGTGTTAGATATTGTTTCTTATCCGAATGCAGTTGTTCAGGTATTTAATAGATGGGGAGCATTAGTACATGAAACATTAGGTGGGATCGATTATTCTCCATGGGACGGAACTAAAGATGGGAAAGAATTACCAGTAGGGACCTACTATTATATTATCGATTTAAAAACAGATGATGCGCCTCAGACAGGTCCAATTACAATTATAAGATAAACAGAAAACTATAAAAATGAAGAAAATATCAATTTTAATTATTTCCATTTGTTTTGGAGGCATGTTGAAAGCTCAGCAACTGCCACAGATAACACAATTTATGATTAATAATTATGCAGTAAATCCTGCTGTTGCTGGGATGTATGATTATTATCAAGTAAAGACAACTATTCGTAATCAATGGGTAGGAATTACTGATGCTCCAAGAACTACTGTATTAAGTATTTATGGTAGAAAAAGTAAAAATGTTGGGTTAGGTGGTTTAGTATTTAATGATCAAGCAGGACCTACAAGTAGAATTGGCGGTTCAGCATCTTATACCTATTCTTTTGCAATGACAAGAGCAGTAAAGATGTCTTTTGCTTTATCTGGTGGATTTACACAATTTAAAATAACAAAACAAGGGTTAAATATTGAAGATAAAGGAGATCCTTATATGCAAGGGGGTGATGTAGTAAGGTCAGCTCCTGATGCAACTTTTGGATTTAATATGTATGGTGATAAATGGTATTTTGGGGCAGCAATTCCTCAATTATTAAGCACAAATTTAAATTTAATTGATGATGATTTTGTAAGGATATACAATACCAACATCAGTACATCAGATGATGTAGAAAGCAAAGGGAAGTTAGCTCAGCATATGTATGTGTTAGGAGCTTATAAACATGACTTTAATCCTTTTTGGTCAATAGAACCTTCTTTATTGTTAAAAACTGTAGGAGCAGCACCATTGCAAGTTGATTTTGGAATGAAAACTACTTATAACGATAAGTTATGGTTTGGGATGGATTATAGAAATAATGGAGAAATGGCAGCACTTTTAGGGTACTCTATTCAAGAGCGTTTCATGATAGGTTATTCTTATGATGTATTAAATTCGGATATGAGTGGTTATGGTAGTGCTTCTCATGAGTTTATGATTGGTATTCGTTTTGTTGCGGCAAACGAATCAGAAATAATGAAATAGAGATAAGATTACAATTTAGAAAGAGAAAGCCCTCACGGAAGTGAGGGCTTTTATGTTGTACAAATATTAGGAAAAGAAGAGTACAACCCAAAACAAGTATTACGACAGTACAAATATAGAGTCATTAATCGCATTTTATAAGTATCAGGAAGACAAGATGTTAACACATTTTTGTTAATTTTTTATATTATTTTTTCACAAGTAAGAAAGAGTCATAATAGATGAAAAAAGGATGTAAGTTGTATAGTGTTTTAAGAAGAAAAAGCATAGATTTTAATGTAGAAGATTTTTCATATAAAATCCTTGTCATTTGAAATGAATGATAGGTATTTATAGAAGTTGTTAATTACTAATTTTGCGTAATACATATTTTATATGCTATCCAAATAGTGATTTTATTTATGAATTATAATTCAGAAAATAAAAAAGCAGACTCTTAGAATGCTCTTCTATTTATATATTTGCGATTCATAAAAGAAAAGTATGAAGATTGCAATTTTAGGCACAAGAGGAATTCCTAATAATTATGGAGGTTTTGAGCAATGTGCCGAATATTTATCGGTTGGATTAGTTGAAAAAGGACATGATGTTACAATCTATTCCCCTAACTTTCATCCATATAAAGGTTCTGAATATAAGGGGGTAAAAATTATTCGAAAGACTAATCCCCAAAATATATTTGGACAATCTGGATCTAATTTTATTTATGATTATTTATGTTTAAAGGATGCTGTAAAACAAGATTTTGATATTATTCTTGAACTAGGTTTGATAACATCTTCTTTGTCAATCATTTTTTGCAGACATAGAGGAAAAGTGATTGCCACTAATCTTGATGGATTGGAGTGGAAACGATCAAAATGGAATAATGTAGTTCAAAGGATAACTAAAACACTTGAGAAGTATGGGGTTAAATTTTCAGATTATTTAATAGCTGATAATGCTGGAATACAAGAGTATATTTATGAAGAGTACAATAGAGAATCAGAATTTATTCCTTATGGTGCAGTAGATATTAAGTCTCCAACTAGCACCTGTTTAACAGAATATGGATTAAAAGCGAATAGTTATTTATTATCCATTGCTAGATTAGAACCAGAGAATAATTTAGAAATGATGTTTGACGGCTATATAGAGAGTGGAATAAAAACTCCTTATTTTGTAGTTGGTAATCATCTTACTGCTTATGGAGATTTTTTAAAAGATAAATATAGAAATAAAGGAATCATTTTTTTAGGAGGAATTTTTAATAAGGAGCATTTAGATAATATTAGGTATTATTCAACCTTTTATTTACATGGTCATTCTGTAGGAGGGACTAATCCAGCTTTATTAGAAGCTATGGCTGCACAAACATTTATTATTGCACATGATAATCAGTTTAATAAATCAGTAATTAGTGAGAACGCCTATTATTTTGATAGCCCTAATGAGTTATCTATTTTACTTAAAAGTGAAGAGATTATTAAAAATAAGAAAAAATTCACTCAAAATAACCTTACTAGAATAGATGAGGTATATAGATGGTCAATTGTTGTTGATCAATATGAATCTTATTTTAAAAGAATTTTAGACAATAAATAAATCTGAAGAAATTGCATCAGCATATAGCTTTCCTCTTGAAGTAAGTGTATAGTTATTCTCTAGTTGTTTTATTTTTCCTTGATTTACCCAGTTGCTTACTTGTTTTTCAAAATATTGATGAGCTGTAGCCCCAAATTGAGTTTTGATATAATCAAGTTCAACACCCCACATTGTGCGTAAGGCGGTAAAAATATATTCATTGTATTGCTGTGCATTACTTAGTTGTTCTATTTCAAAGTAAGCATTATTAGCATTTACCATTTCAATATATTGTTTGTTTGAGGCGAGATTCCATTGTCGACTTGTTCCGTTAAATGAATGTGCTGAAGGACCAACTCCTAAATAATGTTGATTTTTCCAGTAAGCAGTATTATGGTTAGAGAAAAATCCTTGTTTTCCAAAGTTTGAAATCTCATAATGGATAAAGTCATTTTCAGTTGCTATTTGTGCTAAAGTGTTGAAGTGTTCAACTGTAATTTTATCATCTAAAGGAATAACTTTTTGCTTATCTATAAGATGTTTCAAAACTGTTTTAGGTTCAACTGTTAGCGCATAAGCTGAAAAATGTTGAATATTCAAATCCAACATTTGCTTTAGGTTTTGTTTCCATTTTTCATTACTTTGATTAGGTAAACCATAAATTAAATCTATAGTAATATTGTTAAACTCAGCTTCTTTTGCAAGATGAATACATTCAAGTGCTTCTTTTGCATTATGGGACCGATTCATGAATTTTAAATCGTCATCATCAAAGGATTGTATGCCGATACTTAGTCGGTTAATGCCAATTTCTTTTAAGTCAGTAAGCATCTTTTTATCTAAATCATCAGGATTGCATTCTAGCGTTATTTCTGCATTTATATCAATTGTAAAATGATGATATATAGTTTGAATTATACTTTCTATTTCTTCGTTATTAAGAATAGAAGGAGTGCCTCCTCCAAAGTAAATAGAGCTGATTGTAGCTCCATTTAAGTAAAATTTTCGCAATTCAATCTCTTTCTTAATGCTTTTTAGCATTTCTATTTTGTCATTTTGTGCAGTTCTGAAATGAAAATTACAGTAAGTGCATTTCTGTTTACAGTAGGGAATATGAATATAAATACTTGCCAAAATAGTTTTAAAATGGTATTCGGCTAAATTATGAAACTATATATCAAACAAAAATAAATTACTACTTTTGGTTTTATGACTAAAGATTATTTTTCCGACCTTACTCCTGAGGAAAAACATATTATAAAAAATAAAGGGACAGAAGCTCCTTTTACAGGAGAGTATAATGAACATTTTGAAGCTGGAATTTTTATTTGTCGTGCTTGTGAAAATCCTTTGTATGAATCCAATACAAAATTTAATTCTGGTTGTGGGTGGCCTTCTTTTGATGATGAGATTGAAGGAGCAATTACTCGTTATGAAGATTTAAGTGGTGGCAGAATTCGTACAGAAATTTGCTGTGCTAAATGTGATGGGCATTTAGGACATGTTTTTGAGGGGGAACAAATTACAGTAAAAGATACTCGTCATTGCGTAAATTCTTTAAGTATAAGGTTTAAACCTTATGCTCAGTTACAAAAAGCCACTTTTGGTGCAGGTTGTTTTTGGTCAGTTGAAAAGCTATTTAAAGAAATTAAAGGAGTTTATCTTGCAAGTGTAGGCTATATGGGAGGGGATACTGATAAGCCAACTTACAAAGAAGTTTGTAGCGGAACATCTAATCATGCTGAGGTAGTTGATATTTATTTCAATGCTGAAGAAGTAAGTTATAATACTTTGTTAGATTTATTTTGGAGGAATCATAATCCAACTACTTTAAATAGACAAGGACCCGATAATGGAACGCAATACCGATCAGTTATTTTTTATCATAATGAACAACAAAAAATGGAAACTGAACAATCAAAGAAACAGCAGCAACAACATTTTAACAATAAAATTGTAACACAAATAGTTCCGGCCTCAACTTTTTACAGGGCAGAAGAATACCATCAGAATTATTTGAATAAAAATAACTTAGGAAGTTGTGGAATTTAGGTTTTTAGGCAATTGAATACTGAAGGTTGTTCCTATCCCTTTTTCTGATTGCATTACAAAAATACTGCCTTTATGATATTCTTCAATTATTCGCTTAGATAAGGAAAGTCCTAAGCCCCAACCTCTCTTTTTTGAAGTTACTCCTGGCTTAAATATATTCTTTAGAATAGAGCGATCAATACCATCCCCATTGTCAGTAATATTTAGGATTAGATTATTGGCATCTTCCGTAATTGAAATTTTTATTTCTCCCTTACCCTTCATTGAATCTACTGCATTTTTTACTAAATTTTCAACTACCCATTCTAGTAGAATGCTATTTATAGGAATGATAATTTCTTTTTTTGGGAAGTCAAGTGTAAATAAAGTATTGACTGGCATTCTGGATTTTAGGTATTCCACCGACTGCCTTATTAGGTGAACAACATCTCTCTTTTGTAATTCAGATTTCGAACCAATTTTTGAGAATCGATCAGTTATTGTCTCTAACCTATTGATATCTTTCTCCATTTCAAAAACCATACTTTCAGTCCCTTCTTTTTCCTTTAAAAGTTCTATCCATGCCATTAATGAAGAAAGTGGTGTCCCTATTTGGTGTGCTGTTTCTTTTGCCATTCCAGCCCATACCTTATTTTGCTCAGATTTCCGGCTGGCACTAAACATAAAGTAGGCGATAAACATAAATAAACCAATAAATCCTAATTGATAAATTGGGTAATACCTTAAGCGATAAAGCAATGCAGAATCTTTATAGTAAATCCATTGTTTGTCTCCTATAATGTTTATCTCAATAGGTTCTTCTGTTCCTTTTCTTATAAGATTTAGTTCTTTTCGTAAGAAAGGTTTTGTAATTTCCTTTGCTTGTATTAAGCCTAATTGTAATAATAGGCTATCTACTTTGCTATAATGATTAAAATTTCTATGTTCTAATATACTATCGCATTCATCAACTAAAATAACTGGAATATTGCTATTTTCTGAGATTACCTTAATAGCCAAAGAGTAGTCCCCTTCACCAGTAATACTTACTAAATGTTTAGTGGCGTGTGCCCAAAGCTCAATCTTTTTTCGCTCTTCATTTTTTAGTTGTTTTACCAAACGATTGGTTACAAAAAGGGAAGATAATCCAATAATAATTGCAAAACCTAATAAGGTGAATTTCCACTTTTGTTTTTTAGAATATATATCCATTTTATTGTTTATTCATCATCCCATTCAATAATTACATCTTGTCCTTGTTCTACTTTCTCTTTTTCTTTATGTAATAAGATTTCTTCTTTAATGATATTAGTAATGGTTTCTTTCTCTTTAGTAATTCCTTTTTGTACATCTTCTCTGAATCTTATACCATCAAATGAAATATTTGGATCTTCAGAATTTCCAGTCATCTTAAAATAGATAGTATTAAATATTTTTCCGTTTTCTTCTACTTCCCCAAATTCAGTTTTTTTAATCCGAGTATTTTTTTTCCTAAATTTAGTTGACATCAATTCAGATAACAGTAATTTAATACGGTAATTTATTTCTTGCTCAAATGTATGTGTTCCTGAAACAAAAACAGATAGTGCAGACGATTTTATTTCCATTGTAGGAATTGTAATAACTTTGTTGTCAATCTCAATAGTATTTTCTAGAGTAGAGAATTTCACTTCTTTAAGGTCATCAAGACTTACATAATCGGATAGACTTTCAAGTGGCTTAAAATGTATTAGTTCTCCTTTTTCAATTATCAAATGTGATTTAACTTTCAGCTCTTCCTCTTCAAAAATAAAACCAGGCTTCCAAGAGGATTGCATTTGTATCTCAGCAGTTCCCACCCCTTTTATATGTTTTGCTGTTATAAAATCTTGTTTGAAATTATCAAATGCTAAAAAGGCATTTCGAATATTTAACCGTGTTAAATTTAGTTGTGAAAATAGTTTCAACTTATTATTTGCCGATTCATAAAATTTAAAATTTCCGGCAATATTCCCATTCAGACTATTTAACAGCATATTTTCTCCAGTAAGGGTCATATTTTTATAGGCTAATGTTCCAGTAATTTCTGAAGCAATAAAATCATCATAACTAAAAGTTGTAATATTAGTATTTAGATTTGCATTAATCCAAGTAGGCATTGTTCCAGTGCCTTTTCCTTCTGATAAATCTTTTAAAGTAAGCAATTCATCAAATTTTATATAGGTTGAATTCAGGTCTCCTGTAACATCAATCTCATCTTTTTTATTGAGGATATACGCAATTAAATCAGTAATATCTCCATCAAAATTGAGGTCGCTATCAGCAATTGTAAAAGCACTACTTTTCACTTCAACTACATTGGCATTTCTGAATACACAATTAGCTGATTGGAAATTAAATCCTAGAGGAAAATTTTTGTAAGAAAAACTAGCATTTTCAAAAGTAGTAGAGGAAGTATGCTGAGCTCTCAAGAAGTGGTTTTTAAATTTTTTGTCAAAGGAAATATATCCTGAATACTGTGTGTTAGCAATTAGGTTTCCTTGTAAATTAAAAAAGGGTGAATCTTCAAAATAATGATTGATTTCAGCTAAATCCCAACTAGAACTTAGGTTGGCTGTCAAGTAGTATTTATTTAAGTTTTGTATTGTAAAATTTCCTTTTAAAAATCCGTTTTCTGTTTTGGCATCAAACTGAGTAATTTCAATATTAGTTGTCCTAAAATTTTGTTCATCTCCATTAGTAATTTTTCCACTAAGGCTTACTCCTTTTAAGATAAATGGTCGGCTTTTTAAGTTGAGGTTTCCTTTCTCAATATAGCAACTCATATTGAGGGAAGGATTACTTTCATTGCTTACTAATCCTTTGATATTACCATTGCAACTTATCTTTCCATTTGCCTGAAAAGAACTGTAAATGCTTTTAAGATATTCAGGAGTATGTTCAATAACGGCAACTAATTCTTGCTGCTCACAGGAAAAATTTAAATCAACTGTATTGCTATGAAAAATGCCTCCGGATAATTCTGCTTTTACATCTTCAATATGCACTATTGAGCCTTCCTGAATAAAGATACTATCTTTTTTCAAGGAAAGAGTGGCAAGTAATTTTACATTTTTTTTATGTATATAATCTCGGCTATTAACTTTTAATATTTCAGAAAATAGCTTGGCATTTAATGCTAATTTTTCTTCTTTAAATACAAGCATAGCTTGTGTTGTGTGCAAATTAATTGCAATGCTTTTAGTTTGGCAGTTAATGTCAGTATTCAGTAAAAGTACATTATCTAAAGTAAGTTGATTTTTACTTTCTTCATTCGTTTTAAATATGGCAAAGTTAGGACTGTTTTCGTAATCATATTTGATGTTTATTTCTCCTTCAGAAACTACAACTGTTTTAATGTCAATCTTATTCAATATGATATCAAAGATACTAAGTTCAATATATGTTTCTTTTGCATAAAACAGAGTATCATTATCAAATCCCTCTTTTTCAAAAGCAAGTAAATTTGTTATTTTAACTGATGCAGAAGGGAATTTTTCGTATAAACTAAAGGCAACTTCTCCTAATTGTAATTCGGATGTCATTTGCTCTTGAATTTTGCTGACTACTTTATTTTCTACTTTCTCACTAAAAAAATAAGTAACAACAAAACCTGAAATTAGTAAGAGTAAACTAATTCCTAAAAAAGTTTGAAAAATGCGTTTAATAAATTGTTTCATTAAGCTGATAAAAGTACGATAATCAAAACAATAACGAAAGACTTTAAATTATGGTATATATTAAAGCCTTCTTAAGATATTAATTTCATCTTGGGTAAGATGACGGTAATGTTTTCTTGGTAAGTCTTTTTTTGTTAATCCTCCTAAAAATACTCTGTCTAACTTAACTGTTCGGTATCCTAATTTTTCAAATAGTTGTTTCACTAATTTAGTTCCTCCATTACTATTTTCAACCCCAATTTCATTTTTATCTTTCCCATTTATGTAAGAAATTGAATCTAGTTTAATCGTTCTGCCATTCATGAAAACTCCTTCACGAATATTTTCTAAATTTACCTGACTTAGGTTTTTCTCCAATGTAATTTGATAAATTTCTTTTACATTCTTTTTAGAACCCCCAAGTTTTTTTGCTAAATCAGTATCGTTTGTAAAAAGTAATAATCCTGTTTCTGATTTGTTAAGTTTATCGACTGGGAAAAGCCTTTCCTTGCAAGCTTGTTTTACGAGTTGCATTACGGAAACAGTATTTGAACCTGAATCAACTCTTCCAGAATAATTTTTTGGTTTATTAAGAAGCACATATCTTGGTGTGTCGGACTTTAATCTTTGTCCGTTAAACTTAACCTCATCAGTTGGGCTAACTCTGAATCCCATTTCGGTAACACCAACACCATTCACGGTAACTACTCCAGCTTCAATAAATTTATCAGCCTCTCTTCTGCTACAAATTCCTGCATTAGCAATAAATTTGTTCAACCTCATTTTTCCATCTTCAACTGATTTTTTTGCATTCTGTCTTGTACGAAATGTTGATTTCGCATTTGGTTTGTTGTTAAAGTCTTTCCTGGATTTACCTTCTCTTCTCATCTTGAAAATTTTTGCAAAGATACTTAAAAAGCATTGGGTATATGCTCAATATCAGTTTTGTCTTTCCCTATAATGATACTCACTATATCAAACCTTATTTCATCATCAGTTGGGTATTGTTCTATATAGCCTTCAGCAGCATCTTTGTAAAGTGAAATTTTCTTTTTATCAATAGCATCTTCAGGTTTACCAAATTTTTTACTACTTCTAGTTTTTACTTCTATAAAAATTAGAAAACCATCTTTTTTTGCAATAATATCTATTTCTGCTTTTTGGTAGGTCCAATTTGTTTCTAAGATAGAAAAACCATCTCTTTGCAAAATCATGAAGGCGATTAGTTCACCATCATTTCCTAGTTTATTGTGCTTTGCCAATTTTTAGTTTATGATTACTTGCTTTTCTACTGTTCCATCATCATAGATATAAAATAAAGGAGTATTTTTTATTACTTTAGCTGTCCTTCCTAATACATCAGTAATCTTAAGTAATTTTCTTTGAGTAGAATTTATTTCAGTAATAGCAGTTGTATTATAACAAGGCAATAAAGGAAATAGGAAGTCAGTTGTAAAATCTAATGCTTGTATGAATTGAGGGTCAAAATTTCCTGATTCTGCCCATAAATGCCCAGTTCCGGCAAAGATTAAAGCATCATTAATAATTCCTAAACTATCAGCAATAGGATGTATTTTCCCTGCACCACAAAGGGTAAGTACACTAGGGTTCCCAAGTCCTGGGCCGCAATTATAGTTTACAGTTGAATCTTGGTCCCCTTGGCAACTTACTATAGGCTCGTCATTTGCATCTATCCAAGATAAATCATTAATTCCTCCTGCAAAACTAATTATTCCACTTACTGTAGACGGATAACCTAAGTTTCCTGCATCTCCTTCAATTCCACCTAAACTATTGGCAACTGCCTGTATGTCAAAAGGAGTTGTTGGAAAGTCAGAAACATTATCAAGATAAGCCAAATGAATAGCAGCAACTGCTCCTGCTGAGTACCCTCCTACAAAAATTGTATTTGGGTCAACTCCATACGCATCACCATTTGCAAAATCTTTTCTGAAAAAGCGAACAGCAGCTTTTATGTCTAATGTAGCTTTTAGTACTTCTTCATATTGTACGTCAGTATTAGACAAAAAATTAACAATATTCAAAAGGGAAACTAAACGATAATTTACAGAAGCAACAACATATCCTTTTTTTGCAAAGGCAGTGCAAAAATCAACACAATCTATACTTGATTTATCTCCGCCAAAAAAAGAACCACCATGTGCATATAAAATCACAGGACGGTTAGTTTCAGTATCTCCATCAGGAGTATAGATATCCATTTCATGAAAATTATCCGTATAAACATCAGAATAATTAACTGTAGTTGTAGTAACACTACTAAAAATTTCAGTTTGATATCTTCCGTTACATTGCGCAAAAGCAACAACATTAATTAAGGCAAGAATAAGTAGTGTAAGTGTTTTTTTAATAGTGTAAGTATTTAGGGTGTAAAGATATAATTTATTATGCATGCATAGTAAATGCTATTGTTTTAATTTTTCTAATTGCTCTTCAATCTTTTCATCTTCAATCTTATTGAATAAATGAGTAGCAGGATTTATTTTATGATTATCACTAATAATGATTCCTCCAGCATCTTTCCAACTTACATTTTCAAGAGCTAAAATTCCTTTTAGTTTTTCGGAAGAGAAAGGCATAAATGGCTCTGATAATACCGCTAAAGAAGCAGCAATTTGCATGGAAACATTCAGAATAGTTTCTGTTCTTTTTTCATCCGTTTTCTTCAACTTCCAAGGTTCAGTGTCTGCTAGGTATTTATTTCCTAATCGTGCTAAATTCATTAGCTCCCCTAAAGCCTCACGGAAACGATATTTTTCAATAGAAGCTCCAATCTTATCAGGAAATGCTTTTAATTTAGCTAGTACTTCTTTATCGTAATCATCCAATTCATTACAAGCCTGAACAACTCCTTCCCAATATTTATTAGTTAACACAACTACACGATTAATAAAATTCCCAAAGATAGAAACGAGTTCATTATTGTTTCTTGCCTGAAAATCAGCCCAAGTAAAATCCGTATCTTTACTTTCAGGAGCTGTGGCACAAAGTGCATAACGCAAAGCATCTTCCTGTCCTTTAAAATCTTCCAAATATTCGTGCAACCAAATTGCCCAATTACGAGAAGTAGAAAGTTTCTTTCCTTCCAAATTTAAGAACTCATTGGCAGGCACATTGGTTGGCAATATATATCCTTGATGGGCTTTTAATATGATTGGAAAAATTATACAATGGAAAACAATATTATCTTTTCCAATAAAATGAACCAATTCAGTTTCATCACTTTTCCAATAATCTTCCCAGTTTTTATTGTTTTCTGCAGCCCATCTTTTTGTAGCTGAGATATAGCCAATGGGAGCATCTAACCAAACATATAGGACCTTGCCCTCACCTTCGGGAAGCGGAACCTTTACACCCCAATCTAAATCCCTAGTCATGGCTCGCGGCTTTAATCCTCCATCAAT
>JABJNS010000082.1 GCA_018664745.1 Flavobacteriales bacterium
ATAGTATGCAAAATACAGCCTTTTAAAGATTTAACACAAAATTAACATTTAACAAAACGAATCTTAACAATTCCTTAACATTAGAACTTGGCGCATAGTTTATTTTTGCAGAAAATAATTAAAAAGATATACAATGGAATTCGGAATTTACGAACTATTAAGATTAATTGGAGCACTTGGTTTCTTCATTTACGGAATGAAGGTAATGAGTGACGGTATTCAAAAAGCAGGAGGAAACAAAATGCGTCAAATATTAGGAGGGATGACCTCTAATAGATACTTTGGGGTGATGACTGGTTTTTTAATCACAGCCATTGTTCAATCATCATCAGCAACTACAGTAATGACAGTAAGTTTTGTAAATGCAGGATTACTTACTTTAGTTCAATCAGCTGGTGTAATGATGGGAGCTAATATTGGAACAACTATTACCGCTTGGGTTATTTCAATTTTAGGATTTAAAGTAAAAATGTCAGCCATTGCCTTACCGATTATTGCTTTTGGTATGCCAATGATGTTTGCAAGGAAAACTAAAACAAAAAACTGGGGGGAATTTTTAGTAGGATTTGCTCTTCTATTTATTGGTTTATCTGAACTTAAGAGTGCTGTTCCTGATGTAAAAAACAATCCTGAAGTACTAAACTTTTTAGCAGGTTTTGCTGATATCTCATTCCTTTCTAGGTTAATGTTTGTAGGGGTTGGTACTTTACTTACTATTGTAGTTCAATCCTCATCAGCAGCAATGGCACTTACTTTAGTACTTTGTAATACTGGAGTAATTCCTTTTGAAGTTGCAGCAGCAATGGTATTAGGAGAAAATATTGGAACTACAATTACTGCAGAGTTAGCTTCAATGGTAGGAAATGTACACGCAAAGCGTTCTGCAAGAATACATTCCATGTTTAATATTATTGGTGTTACTTGGATGTTAATTTTAATGCCTTATGCTTTAGATATAGTAGAATATGTATCTATGAATTATTTTGGTTCTATCTCACCATACACAGCTGTTGATGGTTGGGGAGACAGCATGTCACCAGTACCAATTGCATTGTCTATTTTCCATACAGGGTTTAACTTTCTTAATGTACTTATTCTTATTTGGTTTGTTCCTGCAATCGTTCGTTTTGCTGAAAGAACAGTTAAATCACAAGGAGACATGGATGAGGAATTCCACTTGGAGCATATTGGAACAGGATTAATGCAAACTGCAGAACTTTCAGTACTTGAAGCAAATAAAGAAGTAGCTAAATTCGGAAAAATTACGAGTCGTTTATTTGATATGATTCCTGAGTTAATGAAAGAAACTGATAGCAAGAAGTTTGGAAAACAAATGACTCGTATTAAAAAATATGAGGACATTACAGATAGAATGGAAGTTGAAATTGCTGATTATTTAGCAAAAGCAGCTCAAGGAGAGATGAGTGATTCAGCATCAATGAAAGTAAGAAGTATGATTTCAATGATTAATGACATGGAGCGTATTGGAGATATCTGCTACCAATTATCAATTACTGTTGAAAGAAAGAATGAGCAAAAAGCTTACTTTACTCCTGAACTTAGAACAAGCTTAGAAGAAATGATTGTAGAAGTTCAAAAAGCTATGAGTATGATGAACAGCAACCTTAATTCTGACTACAAACAAGTATCAATGGTAGGAGCAAATGAAGCTGAAACAATCATTAATAATATGAGAAATAAGTTAAGGAAAGAATACCTAACAAAAATTGAGAAAGGAGAATTCAAAATCCAAACAGGTATGATTTACAACAATATGATACACTCATTAGAAAAAGTTGGTGATCATATTCATAACATAACAGAAGCAATAGTAGGAAATTAATCAATTAAAACAATAAATAATAAATTATGAAAAAAACAATTTTAGCACTTAGTGCTGCACTTTTAACAGTAATTTCTGTTAACGCACAAGAAGGAAAGCCTTCAGTAAAAGTATTCTCAAACTTCAATTATGATCTATCAGCTGAAGAAACTGAAGATGCTTTTAAAGCCTTTGAAATTAAAAGAGCTTACCTAGGATACGGATATAAATTTGATGATAAATTTTCTGGAAAAGTTACTTTTGATATTGGTAGTAATGATGGAGGATCTGCTTATACTGCTTTCTTAAAGATTGCAAGCTTAAACTGGAAAGCAACTGATAAATTAACACTTAACTTTGGACAAGTAGGAACTAAAAACTTTAAGTTTCAAGAAAAGGCTTGGGGGAAAAGATATATTGCAAAATCAGCTCAAGATATGCAAAAATGGGCAAGTGCTGCTGATGCAGGATTAACTGCTGACTACCAATTATCTGAAAAACTAAGCATAGATGCACAAGTATTGAATGGTGAAGGATACAAAAAAGTACAAGGAAAAAATGGATTATTCAGAGGGGGCTTAGGAATTAGCTATACAATGAGTGATAGATTAGCGCTAAGAATAAATAGAGATATCGCACCAAGAAGCACTTATGGAGAGGAAGATGCATCACAACACATTACTGCTTTGGCAATTGCTTATGCTGGAGATAATTTTAACTTAGGAGCTGACAAAAGTGTTATGACAAATACAGGCAATAAAGTTGATGTTAAAAAAGACTTACTTTCAGTATATGGAAATTACAATTTGAATGAAAAATACTCTCTTTTTGGAAGATATGATGATGTTACTTCTGAAGAAGAATGGAACCTTGAAAATGATGGAAACTTCACTGTATTTGGAATAGAAAGACAAATGGCTAAAGGAGTAAAGCTAGCTATTAATGTTCAGTCATGGACAGGAGCTAAAGAAAATGCTGAAGCAAAAAGAACATTATTCATGAACTTAGAATATAAATTCTAAATAATTAACATCAGGTTAATGATAAAAGGCGACACCATTTTGGTGTCGCCTTTTTTAATGCCTTAATTTTGCAGTATGATGCATAAACTAGTTGAGGAAATATTTAATGTAGATAATGAGCATGAGTTTAATGAATTAGCATTATCCATTTTTGATTATCAAATGGAGAATAATCCTGTTTATGCACCTTATGCATCATTAATACTAAAAGGAGTTGCGCCAGAAAACTATACAAAAATTCCTTTTTTACCCATTGAATTTTTTAAACATGAACAAATAATCTGCCAAGGGCAAGGAGTAGAAGAAATATTTTTAAGCAGTGGAACAACTGGAGAGCAAAGTAAGCATTTAGTAAGTGATACTTCCGTTTACGAAACTTCATACACCAATACCTTTAAGCAGTTTTATGGAAATGTAGAAGACTATTGCATTTTAGCCTTACTCCCGTCCTATCAAGAAAGGGAAGGATCATCACTTATTTATATGGTTGATGATTTAATAAGTAAAAGCAAACACCCTAAAAGTGGCTTCTATCTTAACAACCTTACTGAACTATCTGAAACGATAAAAGAACTAGAACGCATAGGACAAAAAACAATCCTATTTGGAGTAACCTATGCCTTGCTTGATTTAGCATCAGAATTTCCTCAGCACCTAAAACACACCATTATTATGGAAACAGGTGGTATGAAAGGAAAACGAAAAGAATTACTCAAAGAAGAAATTCATCAATTATTGGAAGAAGCCTTTTTAACTACCAATATTCACTCAGAATATGGAATGACAGAACTATTGTCGCAAGGTTATTCCAAAGGAAAAAATATCTTCAAATCACCACCATGGATGAAAATATTAATTAGAGATGTAAATGACCCATTAAGTACAATTGGAAACAACAAAACAGGAGGTATAAATGTAATTGATTTGGCTAATCTCTATTCTTGTCCCTTTATTGCAACACAAGATTTAGGACGAACTTTTGATGATAATACTTTTTCAGTTTTAGGCAGATTTTCCAATGCTGACATAAGAGGATGCAATCTATTAGTGCAATGATAATTAGGAAAGCCAATAAATCTGATTTAGGAGATATAATGCTCATGTATAATTCCTGTGTAAAAGGAATGCTAAAAAACGGAATTACCCAATGGGATGAAACTTATCCGAATTCCGAAATAATACTAGATGATTTAAAAGCTAGAACTTATTTTGTAGCAGAAGAAAATGGTGAAATTATTGGAGGAATCAATATTGATGAAAAGCAAGACCCCACTTATTTAAGTATAGATTGGGAAGACAAAACAAATCAATTTTTAGTTGTTCACAGATTAGCAGTAAAAGAAGAATTTTGGCAAAATAGAATAGGGAAAAAACTAATGCTATTTGTTGAAGAAGTAGTAAGAGAAGAGGGTTATCAATCCATACGACTAGATACTTACAGTGGCAACCCAAAAGCTATGGAATTCTACCTCAGATTAGGATACAGCAAGTTAGGACACATACATTTGAAAGAAGGTAAAGATGAGTATTATTGTTTTGAGAAAATTATCAGTTAAAAGTATTTGTCATCCTGAATATATAAAGGATCTCGTTTTTGAAGTATTTTTCACTATTTAATTAGACAATAACCAACATTATATTCTAAAAATAATGAACACTTTACCAATATCCACACACTCCCACAAAGACATAAAAAAACCTCACTTCAATTAAGGAGTGAGGTTAGTTGTAAAAATGTGTGTAGTGAGTTATTCTATTTCTTCACCATCTTTATATTCTGTAGTAAATAATATTTTACCTTCATAATAATGTTTTGATACTCCATCTTTTTTACCATTTCTATAATTGGTTGTCGTACTTAAATCTCCATTTTCTTCATAACTTTTAGATAATCCATCTTCTTTTCCATCTTTCCAATTATCTTCTGATTTTATTTAACCATTTACATACCAACTACTTTCTAATCCTTCTTTTTCCCCATCTATGTAAGTAATTTCTTTATTTAAAGTATTATTTAAATTTTTCAGATAAACAATTCCATTTACTAATGACATATCGTTTTCTAAATAGACTAATTGGTTTTTTGAAATTGTATCTTCAAATGAATATCTTTTCACTTCAGTTGAACAACTAAATAGAATTACACTGATTAATAATATTGATAATATCTTTTTCATAGTTTTAATTTTTTCCAAATGTAATAATTTTATCTAAACTCACTTTTACATCAAACAAAACCCCATTACCTCATTATAAAAGCGTTCAGGGCTCTCGGCATGTAACCAATGTCCTGCACCCTCAATAGTACAAATACTAAAGTCAGCAAAGTGCTTGTTTATTAAAAGTTCGTCAGCACTATTAATATAGTCCGAATTACCGCCTCTTATAAAATGAGTGGGGATATTTAATTTCCCGTTTACGAAATCAGCTTCCTGGATATTATGGACTTTTTCCAACAATACATCTATATTAAACCTCCAAGCAAATTTTTTATCCTCATTTCTATACAAATTCTTCATCAAAAATAATCGCATACCCTTATCCTTATAAGTAAGCGATAGTAATTCATCTATCTCACTTCTTTTTTCAAAATCTTCTAAAGGTAATTTATATAAAGTTGCCAACAGGTTTTTATGAAAGTCAGTATTGTATTTTCTAGGTACAATATCTGCTACTATTAGTTTTTCTAATTTATCAGGATGCGTAAAAGCAAATTTCATTGCTACTTTTCCTCCTAAAGAGTGTCCTAAAATAACAGGATTTTCAATTGAATTATCTACCATATATTCTAGCAAATCCTCACACATTACTTCATAATTAAACGCTGTTGAATGTGGCGACCTTCCATGATTTCTCAAGTCAATTAAATGCACTTTGCAGTATTTAGCAAACCTTTTTCCTAAAGTATTCCAATTATCACTCATGCCAAAAAGCCCATGAATTACAATTAAATTCTGACCTTTATCACCATATATTTTAGAATGTAATTTCATTTTACAATAGTCGTTTGTACATTTGTATCGTGTTTTCCAATCCCAAATAAAGCGCATCACTTATAAGCGCATGACCAATAGAAACTTCAGCCAAATTAGGAATTTCCTTAGCAAAATAAGCTAGATTTTCTAAACTTAAATCATGCCCAGCATTTATACCCAAACCTAGTTCAGTTGCCTTTTTTGCACACAATACATAAGGAAAAATTGCCTTTTCTTTATTTGTAGAATATTGGGTAGCATAGTCTTCTGTATACAATTCAATCCTATCCGTTCCACATAATTTTGCTCCTTCAATCATTTCTAAATTTGGATCAACAAAAATTGAAGTTCGGATACCATTTTCTTTAAACTCAGTAATAATATCTTTCAGATAACCCTGAAACTTTATAGTATCCCAACCTGCACAAGAAGTAATTACATTCGGTCCGTCAGGAACCAAAGTAACTTGTTCAGGCTTAACATCAATCACCATTTTAATAAAATCAACTGAAGGGTAGCCTTCAATATTATATTCAGTTATTATAATTGGTTTAATATCATGCACATCCTTTCTTGTAATATGTCTCTCATCTGGCCTTGGGTGAATAGTAATTCCATCCGCTCCAAATCTTTGACAACTAATGGCCGCATCAAGCACTGACGGAGAAACTCCCCCCCTAGCATTTCGGATAGTTGCTATCTTATTTATATTTACACTGAGTTTTGTCATAGGCTACAAAAGTAAAAAATAGTATGTTTGCCCTATGCAAGCAAGTAAATTAATTTCATCCTCTCTAGTTACCCTTCATCCGGATGATGATGGAGAAAGAGCTTTATCCCTAATGGATGAGTTAAGAGTTAATCATTTGGCAGTTGTAAGAAACTCATTTTACCTAGGGATATTATCTGAAAAAGAGATTTTAAGCTGGAATAAGACTGACGAATTTATTGATGAGCATTTAACTGAACTTACCGCCCCATCAGTAATTGGTTCACAACATTTATTTGATATTTTACAAACGGTAGAGCTCAATAACCTAAGCGTAATACCTGTTTTAGATGAAGAAAAACACTATTTAGGAGCAATCACTAACAGAAAGCTATTATATACTGTTGCAAAAAGTACTGGCATACAAAGCATTGGAGGGATGTTAGTATTACAAATGAAAGAAAATGATTATTCCATGAGTGAAATTGCTAGAATCATTGAATCAAATGACACAAAGATTTTAAGTTCATACATAACTTCAATACCAGATGCTCAAATGTTAGAACTCACATTAAAATTAAATAAAGTAGATATTACAGCAATAGTAAAAGATTTTGAGCGCTTTGACTATACAATTACAGCATCCTACAATAGAAATAATCAGGAAGATGATTTCATGGAAAGGTATGAATCTTTAATGCGATTTTTAAATCCATAAAATGAAAAACTTTTCACTCTCTTTAATATTGTTATTTTTTGGTCAGATAACACAAGCCCAAATTACAGTTAGCTCTATTAGTATAAATGGGAATATAAAAACACAAAAAGATATTATTCTAAGAGAAATTTCTTTTGAAGAAAATATAAAGTATACTCAAGAAGAATTATCACAAAAAACTGAAGAAAGTAAGGAAAATTTAGTAAATTTAAAGCTCTTTAATTTTGTAGAAATAAGCAATGTTGAAAAAGACAATACAGCAGAAATTACTATTGAGGTAATTGAAAAGTGGTACATCTGGCCTTACCCAGTATTTGAAATATCTGAGCGTAACTTTAACACTTGGTGGCAGGAATTTTCAGACAATAATTATTCTGATTTCTCTCGCTTGAACTATGGAGTATATTTTAACTGGGAAAATTTTAGAGGCCGAAATGAACTCCTAAAATTAAAAATCCGAAAAGGATTTAAAGAACATTATTTATTGGCTTATGAAGTTCCTTATTTAAACAAAAATAAAACAATAGGAATCAATACAAATTTGCAATTTTTCAGAAGAAAAAAGACACATTATTCTACACAAGAAAATAAGCTAAACTATTTTGAAAGTGAACAGTATAGTAGTATTGATTATGATTTGAATACTGAAATAGTTTACCGAAATAATATCCATCAAAAACATAAATTAAAACTTACTTATCTTAAATCTATAATCTCTGACTCCATAGCTATCCTGAACTCTAACTACCTGGGAGAAGGCAAAACATCTGCTATTGCTTTTAACCTGAAATATTCTTTTAGTTACGAAAAACGAGATTACACTGTCTACCCTTTACATGGGTACTATTTAGATTTATCAGCTAAGAAATATTTTTCTGGCAGCACGCAACATACAGAAATACTTTCAAAAGTAGAAAAATATATTGAACCCATCAATCGTTTATTTATTGGCTCAAGTTTTAAATCAAAATATATTACTGAAGGAAAGCAACCTTACTTCCTGCAAAAAGCCTTAGGTTACCAGGATTATGTGAGGGGGTATGAATATTATGTAGTGGACGGACAAAGCTATTGGCTTTCCAAAACTGCTATAAAATACGCCCTAATTGAAAAGACAACTTTCAATATTCCTTATGTAAGAATGAGGCAATTCAATAAATCTCACTACTCTATCTATTTAGGATTATTTTCTGACTTAGGCTATGTTATTAATGATGAAGAAAAGACACAAAATTCACTTAACAATTCTTTGCTTTGGGGTAGAGGAGTTGCCCTTGATTATGTAACTTATTACGATAAATTATTAAGAATTGAGTATTCAATAAACGGATTAGGAGAAAAAGGAGTATTTTTACACTTCTCAAGTCCGTTTTGATAAAAAACTAATATTATGACAATTGCAATTTTTGGAAGTCCATATCCTGAACATTTTAGCAAATATATTCAGCACTTAATTAAAAAATTAGAAGCTGAACATATTAATCTGATTGTTGAAGAAGATTTTAGTATATTTTTAAAAAATAATATTCGTTTCAACAAAGAAATTAGCACCTTTAATAGCTATGAATCCTTAAAAAATAAAGCTGATTTTTTATTCAGTATTGGGGGTGATGGAACACTACTAAAGGCAGTAACTTATGTTAGGGAAACAGATGTGCCTATTTTAGGAATAAACACTGGAAGACTTGGTTTTATATCTAGCATTTCGGCTGACCAAATTGATGATGCAATTACAGATATCCTAAAAGGAAACTACACAATTAATGAGCGTACTTTACTGGAATTAAGCACTGACAAAAAATTATTTAAAGACAAAAACTTTGCACTTAATGAGGTAGCAGTTTCCAAAAAAGATACTTCATCAATGATTCGTATTGACGCCTTTGTTGATGATGAATTCCTGAATACTTATTGGGCTGATGGATTAGTTGTTTCTACTCCTACTGGCTCGACTGGGTATTCTTTAAGTTGCGGAGGACCAATTATTATGCCAGGAACAAATAATATAATTATTACCCCAAATGCTCCACATAATTTGAATGTACGCCCTATTGTTATTGATGACAACAGTATTATCAAACTGAAAGTAGAAGACAGGGATCAACTAGCACTTGTATCATTAGACTCTAGATCAAGAGCCTTTGATGCCGAAACGGAACTTATAATTAAAAAGGCTAATTTTAAAACAAAACTTGTGCAACCACAAAACAATTCTTTTACAACAACTATAAGGCATAAGTTAATGTGGGGATTGGATAAAAGAAGCTAAGAATCTTACCTTAAACCCTCAGAATAAGTATATTTGCAAATTATTGATAAATCATGATTATGAAAAGTTATATTTTACCTGTTCAGAAGATTAAAACACTTTTTATCTTAACTGCTTTTATTGCACTAGGATTTAATGCAAATGCCCAATATAAAGAAAATAGTGAAGTTGGCTTTATCGGAGGAGTTTCTTACTACTTAGGGGACTTGAACACAACTCATTTTAACAGTTCAAAAGCAATGGCAGGAATAGTTGTTAGAAAAAATATTGACAGACGGTTTTCATACAAAGCTGAATTAATGTACTTAAACTTATCTGCTGATGACAATGACGACCCTACTGACACAATAGCTGTAGATAGGAAATTACATTTCAGAAGTCCTGTTTTTGAACTATCTGGACAAATTGAATTCAACTTCTTACCTTATGAAACTGGAAATGCACTTTACACCTGGACACCATTTGTATATACTGGATTATCTTTCTTTCATTTTAATCCTCAAGCAGAAAATAAAAATGGACAATGGGTAAACTTACAGGAACTAGGAACTGAAGGGCAAGGATCTACTTCATTTCCAGACAGAAGTAAATACGCTTTAGCACAATTTGCAATACCTATTGGTGGCGGACTTAAAATTGCTATTAACCCATCTTTCAATATTATTTTGGAATATGGGGTTCGTAAAACATTTACTGATTATTTAGATGATGTAAGTACAACTTATGCAGAGGGAGTTGGCGCAAATATAGCAGATATATCTAATGAAACTTATGTGATGTCAGATCCTACAGGAACACATTTTGCAGGTGATCAAAGAGGTGATGAAACCAAAAAAGATTGGTATTCTTTTGCTGGAATTACACTTTCATTCAAACTTAGTAATAATACCAAAGGTTGCGATTACTAAAATCTATTTCAGTAAAA